>NC_018023.1 GCF_000266905.1 Mycolicibacterium chubuense NBB4
CCCCTAGCTCCCATATGGGCGCCCGGCGCCGGGCGGCGGCCGATCGGCGCTGGCGCGACGGCGGCTGGAGCAAGGCCGACTAGCTTCGGGCGCTTCCATTAGCGAAGCGGGGGCCCATACCGCGCGCCACGAGGCAGTACCCCGCTCAAGCCAGGCCCGCAGTATCGAGGTGCTAGAGGGTCGTCGCCGAGTCAAACTGCTGACCGACCGTCTGCAAGCTGGCCGCTAGTCGCGAGGCCATCTGCTGTGCGTCGCTAGCGACCTGCTTGGCCTCAGATGCCTTGCGGTCGAGGAATATTGCGAGCTGTTCGCGACCGGCCGCGGTTCCCAATGTCGGCTGCATAGTGGCGATGCCGGCCTGGATCTCCTGTGTAATCCGTTGCAGCTGGGCCTTGGACTGGGTATCGGCGGCATGCGCGTCGGTGAGGTGTTGCCCCAGGCCCTGATCAGCCTCGTTGAGCGCTTCATGGGTTCTGCGCAATGCGGCATCGGCGGTGTTGGCCTCGTCCGCGCCTTTACCCGTCCACGCCGCCGGCACGACCGAACCTGGGGCAAGCGGACGGTGATCGGGTACCCATACCCCCGACCCGGGCGGGGCCTCGGTGTAGTCGGGTCCATGCGGATAGGGCGGTGGGCCGAGCTCGCCGGGCTTTTGGAGAATCACGCCACCGTCATCGTGAATCCCGTCGAGCGTCGAGCGCGGCATGCCCGAGGAAGTATTCATGTCCTGCTCGGGGATGTACGGCGGGTATTGGGGCACAGGCGGCACGACGCCATCGGGGCCGGGAATCTGGGGGGAGTAGGTTGGCGCCGGGTACGGTGGCAGCGTCGGGCTGGGTGTTGGCGTATCCAGCGGTGGGGTAAAGCCGCCCAGATTCCCAATGCCCTTCATCAGGTCGTTGACCTGCTGTTGCCAGAAACCCACGTCAACGAAGATAGGCGCATCTCGGCGGCGCCGCTACCAGCAGAGCACACATAGGTGTGCAGCACTTTGGCGGCGTGTCAGGGACCACGACGTCTTCAAATCGCCCGAGTCCGTGATCGACGCAGCCGGGGGCGTACGCTGCGTGAAACGTCACAGTGACAGTATGGCTACGTCTAGGCCCCCCGGACCTGTTTGGAATCTCTGCCCCGTCACGCGGCGGCGCCGGTTGTCCCGCACCTGTTTCACGAAGTCGCGCAATGGACCCGGGCTAGACGGATTGCCGCGGGAGGCGTTCGAGCGGCGGCGTGCCGGCCGCTATGGCCGAGGGCGTCAGGGTGTCCATGATGCCGGCTTCGACCGCAGCGTCGATGGCATTGATCGGGTAGTCCGGTGGTCGGTGAACGTCGTAGTCGGCGCGGGTCGCCTCGCGCGGCGCGGCAGTGATGGTGACGGTGATTGGTACCGGCAGGTTCAGTTCGCCCAGCTTGGTCTCGATGGCCGCGGTGAGCCGTGTTGCATAGTCGGCATAGTCACGCTGCCACTGCTCGTCGAGAGCATCCTCAAGCGCCGAGATCGCTTGCAGGGCTTGTTCGTAGGCGATCTCTCCGGTAGTGGGGTCGTGGTGAGCCTGGGCCTCGGCTTGGAGTTCGGTCATCAAAGCGACGTCAGCTGGGTCGCCCGACCAGCCCGAGTAGGTGATGACTAGATAGCCGTTGTCGTCGACGTTGACCCAGCTCACTGGGGCGATGCGGGGGTCGTCGGGGGAGAAGGGGCCTGGGGGTAGGTCGGTTGGCTGGGGGATGGCGTCGGCGCGGGCGTCCAGCTCAAGGTGTGCGTGGTTGTAGTCGTCGTCAGTGGTGTCGCCGAGATTGTCCAGGATGCTTTCCACCCACAGGTCGACGACCACCGGTTGGGTGCGGTGCCGCAGCAGGTCTTTGTCGTCGAAGACGGTGGATTGCAGTGTCCGGCGGATCATTTCGGCCTCCCACGAGCCCGGTCTGCCGGCGAGAACGGTCTCGATGCCGCCGGCATTGGCGGCGGCCCCAGCCAGGGCGAGGGTGATGAACTCGGCCCAGTCGATGGGTACTGCGGCGCGTGGATCGGGATCTGCCTCCCATTCGCCGGTGTCGGTGCGCCGCGACAGCTGATTCGTCAACCGGGTTGCCTCGGTGAGCACGGTGATGGCATCGGCGAGCACTTCGCTGTACGGCCGGGTCTGATCTCCCGCGGTCTCGAGGTAACCGGTGTCGAACAAGGCCGCGGAGAGGACTTCCCGGTAGGGACGTCCGATAACCCGGGCTGTCGCAGCAAGATTCGCGCGCTCGGGCAGGCGACGAACGCCGTTGGTTCGCCACTTGCGGAGGTTTTCCCGCGTCACGCCGATCCGCCGGGCGAGCTCCGACTCACTGACTCCGTGCGCGTCGCGGTAACGGTCGATCAGCTCGACGAGACGAGAACTGGGCACGCCGCCCAGCATTCCGCGAAGATAGCCGGATGTCAACTATTGGTACCCCAACATGCCAACTGTCAGTTGTCATCGGTAGGGCCGTGCGGAGTCGATTGCGCGGTGATCAGCCCGTAGAGCGGGTTGCTCTCGGCGGCCGAACGGGTCTCGGTCGCGGCTCCATCGACATAGCGCTGCGCGGTGACCATGGATTCGTGCCCGAGAAGCTTCATCAACGCATAGACGCTGACGTTCGCATTGGCCAATTCGGTAGCGAAGGTATGTCGCAGCCCGTGCACCAAAGCGCCGGGCGGTCGTTCGCTGTTGATGCCAGCTTTCTTCAACGCACGCAGAATCCGATACTGCAACGTTCCGCGCGTGATCCGCGCTCCATCTACCCCGACGAACAGCGGGGCAGTGGGGGAGAAGCGGCTGAGCACGTCGGTTGCAGGCGAGCGCCGCCGCGCTACCGGCACACGGACGAGGCGCGTCTCGAGATACTCCTCAACGACATCGAGAAGCTCTGTGCCGAACGGTATTCGGCGATCCTTGTTGCCCTTGCCATGAACGTGAAGCACACCGCCGTCGTCGGTCCGGCGAATGTCACCGATGTCTGCACCAATGAGCTCCTCGGCCCGCAGTCCCGCCAGTAAAGCGATGAAGACAATGGCGCGGTCGCGTTCGGGCCAGGTACTGCGGCGGGCGGATCCTTCCTCGGCATCGATCGCGGCAACGAGCTCGGTTACCGCCTCACCGCTATAGCTTTTCGGTAGAGACTTCGGCACTTTCGGGCGGCCGATGAGCGGCATCGGATTGGCGTCCAGCACATCCGCCGTGAACAGATAGGTACACAAGGTGTTCCACGTCGACCAACAGCGTCGCACCGAAGCCGCTGAATGTGTTTGGGCATAGACCGCGAAGGCCGCCCGCAGACCGTCTCTATTGAGCGCCGTGGTCTCGAGATTTACAACACCATCGGCGGTGCCGGCGACCAGCGTCGCGATGGCATCGAAATCTTGACGGTAGGCCTTGGCGGTATGCGGTGACGGTTTGCGAATCGCGCGATCGGCGAGGAAGTCAACGAACCAGGCCGGATGCGCGATGCTGGGTGATTCCTGCTGCGAGTCGGCGCGGGGCATTTCTCAAGCATCCCAGTTGTGGTGGATATCCGTTGTTATCCACGAAGTCAGGCGTGGCGGCGGCAGGGGAGTCCCGAGCGTTCCAGGACCAATGCCGCGTTCCAAGGCCCGATACACCACCACCAAGCCCTCCAGGGCGACCTGCCCGAGCCGAGCACGGATCCGCGGCGGCCAATTGCCGGCCCGACGATCACCCTTTCGACATTGAACTGGATAGCCCCGAACAGCGGCAACATCTTTCAACGCCTCCGCGATGGCTTTCTCGGCGGACCGAGGCTGTCGTCGAGATCCGCCAGTGGCGGACGGAGTCAGAACCCTGGCTAGCGAGCCGCGGCATGTTCCCGGGCCTCGAGGCAAGACCTAGGTGCCAACGAGCACGAGGTAGTCGAATTCGCTGCCGTCAACAGCTGCAAACCAAGAGAATCGAAGATGGGACTGCCCCGAGTTCAGTTGACTCGCGGGGTGTGAATTTCAGGCCGCGGTTGCGACTGGGGTGTGGAGCAGTTCGAACTCTATCGGGGTGAGTCTGCCGAGTGCGCGTTGCCGGCGCCGTCGGTGGTAGGTCCGCTCGATCCACGTCACGATCGCCAGGCGTAGTTCGGCCCGGGTGGACCAGCGTCGCCGGTCGAGCACGTTGCGTTGCAAAAGGGCGAAGAACGATTCCATGGCTGCGTTGTCCCCGCACGCACCGACGCGGCCCATCGATCCGTGTAACCCGTTGTGCGACAGTGCGTGGACGAACTTCCGTGATCGAAATTGGCTGCCTCTGTCGGAGTGGACGATCGTCGCGACGGGTGAGCGCAGCGCCACGGCGTGATGCAAGGCCGCCACTGCCAGTGAGGACTTCATTTGCGAGTCGATCGAGTAGCCCACAATCCGGTTGGAGTAGACGTCTTTGATGGCGCAGAGGTAGAGCTTGCCTTCGTCGGTGCGGTGCTCGGTGATGTCAGCCAGCCAGACCTGGTTGGCGGCTTGGGCGCTGAACTGACGCTGGACGAGGTCGTCATGGACCGGCGGTCCGGATCGACGGTTCAGTCCACGCTTCTTGGCGAAGATCGACCAGATGCGCTCCTGGGAACACAGCCGCGCGACACGGTTCTCGCCGGCGATAATTCCGCGCCCGGGAAGTTCGTCTGCGATGAATCGGTAGCCGAAGGCCGGGTCGTCGGCGTGGATGTCGCGGGCCGCGTTGATCAGGTGCGCATCGTCCCAATCTCGCTGCGAAAAGGGTGCTTTGCGCCATTTGTAGAACCCCTGGGTGGAGAATCCCAGGACCCGGCAGGTCACCGTGACGGGCACCCCGTCAGCGGCAAGGTCGAGGACCAGCGGGTACATCATTTTGGGTTGGCGTCCCGGGACAGGTAGCCGACCGCACGGCGCATTACCTCGGCCTCCTGCTCGAGGAGCTTGATCCGCTTGTGCGCCTCGCGCAGCTGCGCGGCCACGTCGTCAGCAGCGGCCGGTGACCCAGCTCGGCCGACAGCATCGTCACGGTCAGCGATCTTGAGCCAGCGATGCAGACAGGCCTCCGAGATCCCGAAGTCCTTCGCGATCTGGCGCAGCGGCGCCTCGCCCTTGCGGGCCACGGCGATGACGTCGGCTCGGAACTCGGCAGGAAACGGTTTCGGCACGAGATCGATCCTTCCAGCGAGGACGAATCCTCACAGGTCAGGAGTCAACCAAACCGGGGGCAGTCCCGATTCTTATCGGTCGTATTGACGCTGGATACGGATGGAGGGGAAGGCTGGGCACTCAGACATACGGAGTCACTGCTTGTGAGTCGATGTCGAGCTCGACGCGGTGGGGTGTTTGACTACCAACCCGCCCGATCAGAACTCGTATGCAGGGTCAGTGTCGAGGATTTTCACGAACATCGCGGTCAGCCCTGCAAGGTCGGATTCGGTTCGCGCAGTGTGGCATGCGCTGTGCAGTTCGGTCAGGTCGGTCTTCCGCTACTACGATCAACTCGACGCCCGCCAAACGGCCGGCTCACAGAACCCCTAGGGTACGTGAAACTCGGGATGGTTCAACATCCCTGAGGTCGGTTGAGCCGGTAGACCTCAGCGGCGACATGGGCTATCGGCTGGCTGATACTCCCTGGGGGACAGAAAGACTCGCCGCCCTTCCCGATACCGATCGTTCGCACATCTCCCGCCCAGACGTACACGCCCTGAAAGAGCTGGCGGCGGATCACGCTGCTGTAGGAGAAATTATACGTGCGGTAACCCAGGAGTTCGGTCGCCTCACGGAGTGAGATAACACGTGCTTCGACGAGATCGTTCTCCGCGTCTCGCACGCCTCCGATGTCTGGGCGCCGACGCGGTTGACCGGACCCCGACAAGTGGTCCACTTGATCAACCAATCGGGGTCAGGCCACGGTTCCTCAGAATGTTCGTGCCCGGAATGAAATAGCCCTGACAGTTCCGTTCGAGGTCGCCGGCGTCCCAGGAATGCGGCACTCCACGCTCGGTTACATCAGATGTACAGGCGCCGAACGCGATCGCGTAGCTCGGCGGCAGTGATGGTTCCGCGGGTGTAGGCGACCTGGTCGGCACGCGTAGCCTTGGTGAATCGCCTCGATGATCTACGAACACAGCCGAGCTCTCGCGGCTACCGCTTGGTGACAAAGATCGGGGCCGCTGCAGTCCCGGCGCTTCAATGATATGGCGATTGAAGCGCTGCGCTGCAATACATTCCGCCGGGCACACCCTGGACGGACCGCGATGAGCGGGATCCGCACGGAGCAGCTCAACTACGTCGCTCAGGCCTGGATTACCCCACCGCCGCCGAGTACGCTGCGGGTGCAGGCACGGTTCATCAGAGGCCCGTGACGTCAATGAGTCCGATAAAACCACACTGGCTCCAACCACATGGGCCACCACACAGAGGTTGCCGTCATGCGTATCGAACTGCTCGCCTCACCGGGATGCCCCAATGCCGAGTTCGCTAGACAGACTGTCACCGACTGCCTGGCCGCTCTCGGAATAGACGAGCCCATCATTGACCGCGTCGGCCGCTATCCCTCGCCCACCGTCCTGATCAACGGCATCGACGTCATGCGCCCTGAGGACGAAGTATCAATCGGTGACGAGTGCCGACTGGACCCGCCAACACCGCAACGCGTTTTGGACGCATTGCGTGGCCAGCGGCCGAATCGGACCTAAAACTTGAGGCCTTTGCGGCTTTTACCGGAAAGGCGACATCGACGATGGTTGGAAGCTGACTTCGACTGATCCAGGTGCGCCAGCGGCCCCGGCTGGCCCGGATTGATTGGGTTACGCACCTAGTCTGCTACTCGCCCTCGTACCATCGATTCCCGCGGAGCAAGCCACCGAGACGCCTCACAGCAGAAGCACCCGCGAGGCGGGCAACGAGGAAAAGCGCAGCCAGCCAAGGGCCAGAGTGTGCAAGAGCTTGGCTTTAGCAAATCGGCCGGCCGCCTTGGCTGTCGCCGATTCTCAGGGTGCGAGAAATAGCAAGTCATGACACGAGCGGCGTGAGTTGTGGCCGTAGTTGCGCGAGACACACGCCGATGTCGAGAATGATGCAATCGCCTTCGATAAGCCCAGGGCGGCATATTTGCCCGGGGGACCGGACAACACGCGCAAGATTCATTAGCCCGTCACTTCGACGGCCTGGGTGGTCTTTCAGAGCCAAATTTGTGAGTCGGTGTTGGTCCCATGAGGCCGATTCGATAACGCTGCGGGTGCGACACGCTTACGAACATGACCGACACATTGACAGTTGACCCTGCCGTCGAGGCGGTTTCGGCGATCGTTGCGCGTGCACGTGAGGCTCAGCGGGCAATCGAGCACTACACCCAACAGCAAGCCGATGAACTATGCACTGCGGTGGCATGGGCCGTTGCCCGGCCTGACCGGGCCAGCGTGTTGGCCAAACTGGCGGTCGACGAGGGTGGCTTTGGTAACTACGGCGACAAAGTGACCAAAATCAACAAGCGGGTGCTCGGTGTCCTGGCTGACATGCGCACGGTCAAGACCGTCGGTGTCGTCGAGGACGACCCTACTCGTGGGTTGATCAAGATTGCGAAGCCCGTTGGGGTTATCGCTGCGTTGATTCCCACTACAGGGCCCGACGCCACACCTCCACTAAAGACACTGATGGCTCTGAAGGGCCGTAACGCGATCGTTGTCGCACCGCATCCGCGCACGGTGGCGACGACAATGGATGTTGTTGAGACAATGCGTAAAGCGTGCGAACAAGTCGGCGCCCCGGCGGATCTCATTCAGGTGATCGACAAGCCATCGATCTCCAAGACTCAGGAACTCATGCGGCAGGCCGACCTTATCGTCGCGACGGGCGGCGCGGGAATGGTGCAGGCTGCCTACAGTTCTGGCACTCCAGCGTACGGAGTTGGTGTCGGCAACTCGGTTCATGTCGTCGATGAGACGGCTGACCTGGACGACGCCGCTGCGGCCATCGTCGCTGCCAAGACATTCGACTTCGCCACCAGTTGCCTGGCCGACAATGCCATCGTCGTCGAGGAGTCGGTCTACGAAGCCCTGATGTCGAAACTCGTGAAACGAGGCGGCTACATCTGCGACGCCGAAGAGAGTGTGTTGTTGCAAAGCCGTATGTGGCCGGACGGTGGACATGTCCCCACCCCCGATGTGATCGCGAAGTCAGCCCTCCATATCGCAGACATCTCAGGGTTCTCAATACCAGAGGATCGGACATTCCTCCTCGTTGAGGAAACGGGGACCGGACCAGACCACCCGTTCTCTGGCGAGAAGCTTTCGGTCGTACTGACTGCCTACAAATACAAGAAGTCGATCAGCGCAGCGATCGACTTGGTCAACGCAATCACCGAGTACCAAGGTCTCGGGCACACCTGCGGAATCCATTCGACGACCGAAGCACACATCGAGGAACTTGCGACCAGGACGAAGACAGCTCGAGTGATGGTCAACCAGAATTTAAATGAAGGTGCCGGAAGCCCTCGCAACGGACTGCCATTCACGCTCAGCCTCAGCTGCGGTACGTGGGGAGGCAATATCACCACCGAGAACGTCAACGCCCGACACTTCGTCAACCTGACGTGGGTTTCCCGGCCGATTCAGCGCCCGCAGGCGACCGAAGAGGAACTGTTCGCCGACTTCTGGGCAAAGTACGGCCGCTAAATCAGGCTGCATAGCGATCGTTGCGGTCCCAGCTCTGACGTCCACCGATCGACGTGGACGGAAGAACGAGCCAGCACTCACCAGACTTCTAACCCCCGATGTAATAGGAACATTCATGAGCAAAGTTGCCGTTGATCCCCTCAGTCGCAAATCAAATGCCAAGGCACCGCGACCCGGAATCAAAGTCGTTGTCCAGTGCATCGGTCGGTGTCTGATTGGAATGTTGGTCGGAGTATTGGCTATCTCCGCGTCTATGCCAACGACCAACGGCATAGCGACGGCGCGCGCGGACGACACCAAGTACTTGGAGTTTTACACTCCGCCAAGTCCACTGCCCGCCGGCCGGCCGGGTGACCTCATTCGATCAGAGCCGATGAGGTTGGTGTATGAACCGTCTGGGCAACTCGGAAGCTGGGTGGCGTCAGGCACGCGGATCATGTACCAGACCACCGACGCTAAGGGAAACCCAGTCGCGGCGACCGGAGTCTATCTAGAACCCAGCAACCCCTGGACAGGGAATGGACCACGACCGCTAATCGCATACGCACCAGGTCCATACGGGATAGGTGAGCAGTGCGCACCATCGCGGCTCATGGATCAGGGCATCCACTTCTCTCAGGGCTTCGACCTAACGTTCAACTACGAAGAGACGTTCCTAGCGACGATGGTCGCGCGCGGGTTCGCCGTCGTCGTCGCGGATGGAGTCGGTATGGGTACGCACATACCGGGCGGTCCGGAGTTCGCTAACCGTCTATCGGCTGGCACAGGGCTCTTAGACGCCGCGCGTGCGGCCCAAAAGCTGCCGGGAACATCCTTGACTCCCCATGCGCCCGTGGCATTCTGGGGCTGGCTGAGCGGAGGCCAGGCTGCGGGGTCTGCGGCCGAACAAGCGGGCACATACGCTCCCGATCTAAATGTCGTCGGCGCAGCCTTGAACACACCGATGGCAGATCTGACGCTAATGCCGCCGTTTCTCGACGGCAATCTACTAGTCGGCGCACTAGGTTACGTGCTCAACGGCATCGTCAACGCCTATCCCGAAACCAAAGATCTCCTGATGAGCACGCTCACACCTCGAGGTCAGCACTTCGTTCAATGGTCCTCATACATCTGCCTAGTCCAATCCGTGGCAGACTTCGGGTTCCGCCATCTCTACTTCCCCGACAACACCGGCTACTTCAACGTGGATCCCGCCACACTGTTCGGTAGCGATCCGGTAAGGAGCCTTCTATTGGCACAAAAACTCGGCTCACTTAAACCCAATGCACCGGTGTACATTTCGGCAAACCGCTTTGATTCGTTCAATCCATATCAAGCATCGTCCGACCTCGCAGCCGACTGGTGCGCGAAAGGGGCCGACACGGAACTGTGGACCAACGAGCAGCCTCCCTTCCTCAATAAGGCAGCCATGAACACCCTGCTCCCATACTTCGTTGACGGGGAACGCTCCATGCAGTGGCTCACCGATCGGTTCAATGGAGCCCCAACTACACCGAACTGCGGTTGATCGGTCGGCATCTTCCGACTCTCCTCAGTCCGACATGAGCGCGTGTACCCCGACGTACCCCGACGAAACGTCGGGGTACACGCCCTCCTTACCGTTGGGCTTGTCCACAAAGTACCAACAATCGATCCGCGCTGAGCTTGGCGAGACATGGTCTACCTACACGTTGGCACTTAGAGTTTCTCACATCAACGACGACAAATGACATCCGGCGTAGCGACCTACCAGTGACAAACACCTTCTCACGATCATCTACCCGACAGAGCGGAAAGTGGAGCACCTCAAACCGGGTTGGTGACCATCGAGAGGGCGAGCCGAATCGCCATAACCGAGAGGCACAAGCCGACTCGTCGCGGCATCTGATCGCGCCTTCATCAAACGGTGACGCTGTCGAAGACTGTGGCAAAACGGCGTTGTCGACAGGACTGACGTGACAGTTTCTATGGGAGGAAACGTGATCAACCGATCGTCGGCAACCGTCTCAGCGAGGGACCGGACGATTAGGGTGCGACGAAGCTCTGGACTGCTACGCGCACTGGCACCCCTCGTCTTACTTACCGCTTGGCTGATCACGAGTTTCAGCGGACTTCTGCCCGAGCGAGTGTTGCCATCGCCCTTGACGATAACTCGCGCAGGTATAGAAGAGTACCGACACGGCGACCTCATCGATGCATTGTTGGTTTCTGGTCAACGGGTCTTTGTCGGATTTTCCCTCGGTGCAGCAATTGCCGTCATTCTCGGCATCGTTGCCGCCACCAGTACGTTCTGCGAGTACGCCATTGACCCGCCGATGCAGATGTTGCGCACCTTGCCACTGTTCGGTTTGATCCCTCTATTTATCGTCTGGTTTGGAGTCGACGAGCAGCCAAAAATATTCCTCATCGCGCTGGGCGCCGCATTCCCGCTCTACCTGAACATCTACGCCGGCATCAAGCAGATTGACAGCAAGTTGCTTGAGGTGGCGGATGCTCTAAACCTCACGCGTTGGGAGCGGCTGCGCCACATCGTGTTCCCGGGTGCTCTGCCCCAGGCTTTGGTTGGTATGCGGCAGGCACTCGGTTTCGCGTGGTTGTCGCTCATCGTGGCTGAGCAGGTCAACGCCTCCGCCGGGCTCGGATTCATCGTGAACAACGCGCGCGAGTTTCTGCGCACCGATATCGTGATATTCGGCTTGCTGGTGTACGGCATATTCGGCCTGCTCACCGATTCGATCGTGCGTGCACTCGAACGGCACACCCTGCGATGGTCCCGCCCATGACCGTGGCGTCAGTCCGCGCAGTGGCGCGGACCGGTGGGCTTAGAAAGCAGTTCGGCGATCGAATCGTCCTCGACGGTGTAGATCTCGACATCCGATTAGGTGAGATCGTGGCGTTGGTCGGGCGCAGCGGCTCGGGAAAATCGACTCTCCTGCGGGTGCTGGCCGGTCTATCCGATACACACGGCGGGACCGTGGCCGTCAACGGAGCGGTGGCCACCGCGTTTCAAGATTCCCGGCTCGTGCCCTGGCTTTCAGTCGCACGCAACGTGACCCTCGGTCTGTCCACACCACGACAGCGTCGGAATGGGATCCAAACGGCGCGTGCGGTTCTCAATGAAGTGGGCCTGGCTGATCATCTAGCCGACGCCTGGCCACGTTCTCTGTCTGGGGGCGAGGCGCAGCGCGCAGCACTCGCCCGTGCTGTCATCGCATCGCCGGATTTGTTACTACTCGACGAACCCTTTGGCGCACTCGATGCACTGACTCGGATCGCCATGCAGAACTTGCTACTTCGGCTCTTCGAAGAACGTGGTCTCGCGGTACTACTCGTTACACACGACGTCACAGAAGCGGTCATGCTTGCTGACCGCATTCTTGTGCTCGACAAAGGTGTGGTCGCGCACGAGGTCACGGTGGCACTCGAGCGGCCACGACGGCAGGCGACACTGGAAAGCGCCAGGTACGTCGAGCACCTGCTCGAACTGCTAGGCGTCAAGCAATAACACCAAGGTAGGAGCAGCGTTGAAACGGACCCGCTATGCGCTAATCGCCCTCGCCGCCTGTGCCTCGCTCGCGTTGAGCGGATGCTTTAGCGGTTCACACGAGGGAAGCGCGCCGACCAGTCTCGGGTCGCTCACGTTGAAGGTTGGCGACCAGAAAGGGGTTGCCGTACAGCAGCTGATGCAAGCCGCCGGTCAGCTCGACAACACCCCTTACAGAATCGAATTCGCCAATTTCACCTCCGGCCCATCGCTCATCGAAGCCGTTAGTGCCGGCGGGATCGACATCGGTCAGGTCGGCAACACGCCACCCATTTTCGGCCTGGCCGCCAACGCAAACTTCAAAATCGTAGGGGCATTGTCAGCGACCGCCATCGGCGACGCGATCCTTGTGACGAAAGATTCCCCTGTTGCGTCCGTCGCCGACCTAAAGGGCAAGCGAGTGGCTGTCGCAAAAGGTACCTCAGCCCACGCGAACCTCCTGCTGAACCTGAGGCGAACGGGGCTCACGATTAACGACATCACTCCCATATATCTGCAACCCGGCGACGGCTACGCCGCACTTACACGCGACGATGTGCAGGCGTGGGTGACATGGGACCCCTACACGGCGATCGCCGAACAGAACGTGGGCGCCAAGGCGATAGCCACCGCAGAGGACGCGTCGAATGCGTTCAACTTTTGGGTAGCGTCGACCGAATCAGTCAGCGACAGCCGGAAGGTCCTCGCCATCAAAGACTTCCTGCGTCGCTTTGCCGTGTCGACGGATTGGGCGCAGAAGAACATCGACCAATGGTCAACAACCTACGCTAAACTCGCACAGATCAGTCCGCAGGCGGCGCGGGTGACAATGAGCCGATCGCTCAGAAGACCGATCGCGATCACCGACGAGGTGATCAAATCAGAGCAACAGATAGCGGAGGTGTTCGCTAGCGTCGGAGCAATCCCGGATAAGGTCTCCTTCGCCGACGGCGTCGACCAAGACTTTCTCCAATGACCCGACCTGACGCGAGAATGTCGCACATCCATTCGGCAGCTAGTGCTCAACAGCGCTTGCATGCAATGGAATTCGATAACCGCACATTCGTGGCGACGGAACTTCAGGCCCATGCGCAGCAGGTCGGGCGGTCCTAGTGGCAGCCGAGAGTACCCACACCACTACAGTTACGCACTGGGGCAGTTACTCCGTACTCAGCGAGAGCGGAAGGGTGATCTCGCTCGAGCCGAGCCCAGGGGACCGCGCTCCTTCCTCGATTGGTTCAGGAATGGCCTCCGCGCACCGCGATCAGGCTCGCATCACCCAGCCTATGATCCGCGAAGGTTGGCTAATCGACGGGCCATGCCCGGCGGGTGGGCGGCGCGGCCGCGATCGATTTGTGCCCGTCCCGCATGATATGGCGATTGCCCTCGTAGCGGCCGAGATCGACCGTGTACGACACGAGTTCGGGAATTCCGCGATATATGCGGGATCCTACGGATGGGCAAGCGCCGGGCGTTTTCATCACGCGAAGAGTCAGATCCGCCGATTCATGGGCATGGCCGGTGGCTACGTAGATTCAGTCAACACCTACAGCGCCGGAGCTCTTGAGGTGATCATGCCCCACATCATCGGTGGATCACCGTTGAGCATGTCGACTCGGTGCCCGACCTATGACGAGATCGCCGATGGCGGTGAACTCGTGGTGTCCTTCGGCGGTATGGCTCGCAAAAACGCCCAAATCTGCCAGGGCGGAATCGCCGACCACACCGTTCCAGAACTCCAAGACCGTTGCCGTCGCGCCGGTGTCCGATTCGTCAATGTCTCACCCGTCCGCTCGGATACTGATGATTCGCTGCACGCTGAGTGGCTGCCCATCCGCCCAGGCTCCGATGTTGCATTAATGCTCGCTCTAGCTCACGAAATTGTGGTAGCCGGACGCCACGACACAGACTTCCTTGCGCGCTGTTGTGTTGGCTTTGATACCTTCGCCGACTACCTCCTTGGCCACAGCGACGGTGTACCCAAGGATTCCCAGTGGGCTTCGAAGCTAACTGAAATTGACGCCGCCACCATCAGAACTTTAGCTACAGCGATCGCTACGGCGCGTACCGTCATTAACGTTAGTTGGTCGCTCCAGCGAATGCACCACGGCGAACAGGCGCACTGGATGGGACTTGTGCTTTCCGCCATCTCCGGATCGCTTGGCCGTCGAGGGGGAGGATTCGCTGCAGGCCTGGGCACTTTGCAGATCGGAGTTCGCCGCGGTAGTCACCCTAAAGCCGCTCTGCCCCACGGCACCAACTCCGTCCTGCGATTCATCCCGGTAGCGCGAATCGCCGACATGCTGCTCCACCCGGGAACTTCGTTTGAGTACAACGGACAATCACTCCAGTATCCCGATATCCGGATGATCTACTGGGCCGGGGGCAATCCCTTCCACCATCATCAGGATCTCCACCGCCTCGTACGCGCATGGCAACGCCCCGACACAATCGTCGTCCATGAGCCATGGTGGAACGCCAACGCCAAGTTCGCCGACATCGTATTTCCAGTTGCGACATCGCTAGAGCGTCAAGATTTCGCGTCGGGCACTTCGGACACCACGTTGAGCGCAATGTATCCCGCGGTAGACCCCCCGCTCGGGGTACTCACCGACTACGAGATTTTTACCGACTTGGCTCAACTATTGGGGTTTGGAGACCAGTTCACCGAGAGCCGGACCGCCGGCGCGTGGGTGCGAGAACTCTATGAGCGAACCTCTGCAGGCTTGGCACCCATAGTAACCTTGCCATCGTTCGAGGAATTCTGGCGGCAAGGACAAGTCACACTTCCCGAGCCACCCGAACCACCCGACGGCAGCTTTACGCTCCTCCGCGAAGATCCCGAAGCAAATCCGCTCCAAACACCCTCCGGGAAAATCGAAATCACCTCTGGGACGCTGGCCTCGTTCGGTTACGACGATTGCCCGGCCCATCCCACATGGATGGAGCCGTGCGAGTGGCTCGGCGATAGTTCAGACGAGCGTCAGCTCTTTCATCTGATCTCCAACCAGCCTAGTCGGCGCCTACACAGCCAATACGACAATGGGTCTTACAGCCGCGCCGGCAAGGTAGCCGGCCGAGAGCCGGTACAGATCAATCCAATCGACGCCGAACAGCGCGGCATTTATTCCGGAGCGACCGTGCGGCTGTGGAACGCCCGCGGGTCCTGCCTGGCGGGAGCGATGATCACCGACGATGTGCGGCCGGGAGTGGTCGTATTGGCTACCGGGGCCTGGTTCGATCCAGAAACGCCTGGCATCGCGGGTTCGCTCGATCGGCACGGCAATCCCAACGTACTCACCGCAGATTTCGGCACATCGCTTCTGGCGCAGGCGTCCGCATCCGGAACCACACTCGTCGACATTGAGCTCGCCGATGGCTTCTCAGCGCCAACCCATGCCTTTGAACCACCGGCAGTCGTGAGCGACCGTGAAGCGATTCAGCTTCGTCAAACACCCCTTGTAGCTTCTGCAATCGGACGTGCCAGTGAAATGACAGGGGAGACCTAGGGGGCGCGACCCAAACACACGACCGCCTGCAGCGTTAGATGCGCTGAAGCGCCGGGAGTTCCTGTTTTGAGGTAGGTGCCCGGTACGCGGTCCGGACAACGATCGTGCGTGCCTGTCAGGCAACCGTATAGACCTTTGTGGCGTCGAGGATACCTACTATTCGACGTCCTCCTCTTGGCGTCGCGGCAGGCCGCTGTTGTCACTTTGCACAAGTGATTCGGCCTCCCAGATCAGCAGTTGCTCGGCCTTGTCGATTCGTTGGCGTTGATCGGTGCGCCACCGAGTCGCCGCGGCCAGCCGTCGTTCCAGTCCCGCGATAAATTCGTGCACTCGTCCGGGCGAGCTACCGCCGATGACAACCCGGCGATAAACAGCACTAGTGGGATCCCTTGCTAGCTTCAACAACGTGTCATCGGGCTCGATCGGATACCCCAACACTGCCGACGTTGCAGCCACAAGATCCTGTGCGGAGACCTGGTCGTCGCCGCGTTCTGCGGCTGCGGTGACTGCACGGCCCACAGCGCGGTAAGCGCGACGGTAGTCCACGTTGTGGTCCGCAACCAATATCTCTGCCATATCTGTTGCCCCGGTGAAGTTTCTTCGCGCGTCGGCGGCCATGCGGTCTACATCGACTGTGAGCGTGTCTACTACGCGAGCTCCAAGTTGCACAACCTGGATCGCCAATTCCATCGCGGAGGTTACCTCGCCGTAGGCGTGTAACCAATTATCGGTCCGCGCGGAGGGTGTTCGTTGTGTCACCAGAAGTCCGGTCGCCTTTCCGACCAAGGTTCCCGCTCCCGACCGAATCACCGCGATTGCGTATGGGTTTCGCTTCTGGGGAAGGAGAACCGAGGCGCGACAAAGCGACGGATCCAGACTGACGTACCCGAAGTTGGGGCTCGTGAAGATCTCGAAGTCTTCCGCAAGGCGATCGATGGTGGTCGCGGACTGGACTGCGGTCAACGCAACGTCTGCGAGACCGTCTGTAGCCCACATGATATCGCGGGTGTGCGCACCCGGGGCCTCGAAACCCAGTCGACGAGATAGTGTGTGACGATCCAAGGGGATCCAGCCTCCGCCGACCCCGCCGACGCCAGCGGGGGAGCGGTCGGCCCAGCCGTAGTCAATCTGTAGTCGCTGAAGCTGACGCATCGCCTGTTCGCCAAAACTCGACAGATAGTGACCAAAGGTCGACGGCTGGGCGGGCTGCAGGTAAGTGCTTTCAGGCCACAATGTCTCGGCATGTCGACTCGCTTGTTTCGTCACCGCTGCAACGAAGTCGTCCACGGATTTATGAAGATCGAGGATCATGTTGCGGAGGGCGAGTCGAAAGGCGATCCGCCCGGCCTCGCGGCGCGTTCGCCCGGTGTGAAGCCAGCCGGCATCATCGCCAAGGCGACGTTCGAACTCACGCTCACGGCTGTTATAGGCGTCCCCGTACACTGCGTCGTAAGGGAAGTCCTCCGGTTTGACTCCCAATACATCAAGGACCTCACGAAGCAGCCTCACTGCGACGTCGGTTGGGACTATGCCGTTCTCGCGTAACGTCAGTACGTGCGCGAGATCGGCGAGTCCCAGACCACGGTGCAATATCGGAGCATCCGACAATTCGAGCTGATACCCGGCCGCTACCAGTTCCGCGGCGGGCCCGCTCTTGATAGCTGCCTCTGCACCCAGATACCCATTGGGCACACGAGCGGTCATACGAATACCTTTCCGGCGGCGAACAGTGTCGGTGCACCTCCAGTTGCAAGGAACACAACTGGTCCGCTCACACGGCCCTCATGTGCTGCATCGATGAGTGCCGCCATTGCCTTCGCGCCGAAGAGCGGATCCAGAAAGATCCCTTCGAGTTCAGCCACGAGGGCGGCCGCTGCGTTACCCGCTGGGGAGGCGATCCCGTAGCCGGGCCCGATGTAACCGTCAATCACTTGGATAGGGCGATCAGCCGGCGTTGTGATGTCCAGAAGGGAGGCGCAAGACGCCGAGATTTCTTCGATGCGCTCAGTGCACTCGCCGCTCGGTCGACTGACAGTGACCCCGACAATCTCCGCTGACCATCCTAGCCAGCGCGCGGCGGTGACGAGGCCCGCATGGGTTGTGCACGATCCTGTCGGCAACCAAATCTGTGACGGTGCCGCCCCGAATTCACGCCACTGGTGGTCCAATTCGATACCAGCACGTACATATCCGGCAGCACCGCGGCTACTGGCGCCACCCCGTGGGATGGCGTACGGCTTGCGTCCGGATGCAACTAGGTTATTGCACAAGCGGACCATCTCGTCGTCCACCGAGGTGCGGTCGGGACTGCCCGTGAAGCGCCGATCGACCTTGATCAGATCAATCAGCAGCAGGTTTCCGGTCGCAACTGTAGGTGGGCCGTAGTGAACTAGATAGGGCTCGATCCCGACCTGCCGTGCAGTCAATGCGGCCAACATGGCCCAATTTGATTGGGGCCCGGCTCCGGTCACCAGGCTGTCGCAGCCCTGGGTGAGTGCGTCAGCGATCAAGTACTCAAGACCCCGAAGTTTATTTCCGCCAAGGCCAATGCCGGTCAGGTCATCGCGTTTGAACCAGACTTCGACACCGAGTGCGTCAGACAGGCGCGCAGCCTGATGAAGTGGCGTGGGCTCGCGGACGAAGGCAACCCGCGGGAGTGGCGCGGTGCCGACATCTACAACGTCAGCCATTAGGTAAGTTCGGTTCAAGATGCTCCGCCATTCTGGATAACGGTGTCGATGAAGTAGCGTGCGGAGCCCAACACGTCGGCAGACTCAATGACGTCGGCGATCTGGTCAGCGGTGAGGTAGCGGTGTATCCGACTGTCGGATAACAGGGCCTCGGCGAGCGAGGAACGATCGCCAATTCCCTTCATCGTCGCGTCGTAGAGCAACTGCTGGGCGGTGTGCTTCCCCACGGAACCGGAGAGCGTCCGAAGTGCTGCCGCAGACTGCACGTATCCGCCTCGCGCTATGAGGTTGTCACGCATGCGCTGAGTATTGACTCGCAATCCGGAAAGGAGATCAATTGCTAATCGCGTAGCAACACAGGCTAGTTGACACGCTTCGGGCACAACGACCCACTCGCATTTCCAAGACCTGCCATCACGCTCATGCTCGCTGAGGATGCCCTCCAAGGCAACAGAAGCATCGGCCCGTACCAGCCGCGAGAGCGTGACGAGGTGCTCTGAGATCTCCGGATTGACTTTGTGGGGCATCGTGATACTTCCGACGGTGCCGTGCTTATGCGGCTCCTGAAGTTCATCGATTTCCGGTCTTTGGAGTTCGTAAATCTCTTGTCCGATCTTGCCGATCGTCGCGGAGATCATCGCCAGCAGTGTGACGAACTCAGAAATCCTGTCTCTGGATGTGAGCCAGGGGATTTCAGGAACCTTCAGTTCCATCCGCCGCGCGAAGGCGCGCAGCATAGGCACTGCGGCGTCACCCCAGAACTCCATCGTTCCAAGGGCGCCGCCGAGCTGGACGAACTCCCACCGTGTCCTGCCCTCACGCAAGCGTTCGAGGTGACGACGAAGTTCAGAGACCCAGACAGCAGCTTTATAGCCAAACGTGATCGGCAATCCGGGCTGGCCGTGGGTGCGACCGCACATGATTGTGTCACGGTGTTCCACGGCCAGGCGCACCGCTTCTGACTCTAACGTTTTCAAATCGCGTTGCACAATGTCCCCGACGCTACGCATCACCGTCGCAAACCAAGTGTCTGTGAGATCCTGGACGGTGGCGCCGTAGTACACCCACTCGCGCGCAGGCTCCGGAAGCACCTGTTGGAGGCAACGGATCAGGCCCAAGGTCGAATGCCCTGTCGCTCTGGTCTGCTCGGCGATTTCATCGATGTCTAGCAGCGCCACGTCTGCGTGCTCACAGATCATCTGAGCACAATCGGCCGGAATTATTCCTACCTCGGCCTGTGCCTCAGCCAGCTTCGCGAGGATGTCCAACCATCCCTGGAGTCGGGCGGTCTCATCGAGCAACCCGCGCACTTCGTCGGTACCCCAAAGATGTCGGTAAACAACCGAATCAAGCACGCTGGTGCTCATCGTCGCTCCCGGCTTGTAGATTGCTCACTGGGGGAACTCCGGTCAAATATCTCAGCGCCTCTCGGACCTCATCGAGGTTCGAGCCCCACGGGACCACCGCGGCACCGGGTTCGAATCTGGTCCCTCGCTCGATCAGACAGCATTTAGCCAGTGTCAGTTCGCCCGGCCCGCGAGCAGTCGCGGCGGGACAGATGTCGATGCGATCAGGCTCGTCATCGTAGAAATGGCGATGAAACTCTAACGACCGGGTGCATCCAATCATCAACCAGTTCAAACGATCCGCTGGGCGAGTGTCGAGAAAGGAGACTCTGCCAGCGATTTCGGTACCGGCACCTCGGCACGGCAACAAATAGTCGGATGCTGGATTTCGCTGGGCTAACTCCGTGATGTCCACGGCGTCGAGTTGTAGTTCGATCGGCGGAAGCTCCTCGTCGAACGCGATGGCTTGCTGCGCCATCGCAAAGAGCTTCGGGGGCCAGGGTGGGACGACTTCTGTCAACCGGACGGGGATCGGACGGGGATCCCAAATGAAATTGATATGTTGATAACGGCCCTGCACGACGTACGCGAGGACACCAGCTCTGTGATGTGCTTGAGCTGCCGTCGCTAACGCCGTGGCATTGCCTACGTCGGTATCAGGCGATTCGATGAACGCGACCCGCTCAGGAAGCGCTAGCACTCGCAGCTCGACAACGGGCGAGAACAACGGTGCAGAGGATTCCTTGACGACAGCGACGAGCGCAGTGCGGTCCTTCCTGCGTAGCGCGAGGAACGAGGTGCGTCGGTAAACTTCACGGCCGGCCAGGTAATGCGTAATTGCGGCCTCGGTGAGATCGAAATCGACCTCCTGGACCGATAATCCGCGGTAGGGCCGGGTGATCTCATTGACGGCAGGTAGCGCGATCATCGTCGACACGCGGGGTTCGTACGGGGAGCAGTGTCGGCACGCAGCCCAAGTCGTAATGTCTCGACCGCGAGGGGATCCTCGAGTGCGATGTTGCCGATATTTACGGTCGGTCCGAAGCGCCTGATCAGTTCTACCTGTTGAGCTTTTCGCGGTGCTTCGAAGATGACGCGCTCGGTGCCAAGCGTCGCAATGGATTCGACGAGATCAGTCCTCAGCGACCCGTCGGTGTCATACAAGCCCACCGTGCCCGATTCGCGACCCTCAGCGATGACATAGGACGCGCCGGCGTCGAGGTCGGCACGCATCTCGCTAATCCATTGCTCCGCTACCACCGGCGCGGAGGCATCCTTGGCGCCCGTCTCGGCAAGCACGATGAACTCCTGGGCGAATCGGCTCACCAACGAATTCTTCTGTATCGTCGTCATCATTTGCATGCCGTTGGACACCTCGACAGCATCGATACCAATATCGCTCGCCCAGTTGCGCAGCTCTGCCACCCGGCCCTGTGCCTGACATATCTCCAACAGGGTGCCGCCTAGACAGCTGATCACCCCATGGGAATGACAGAGCGCCACTCGCGCCTTAAGGTGCGGGTCGATGTAGGCGGTGCCCCAGCCGATCTTAAGCACGTCGACGAACTGCCCCGCTCCAGCCAACACCCCTTCTAGGGCGCTGGTCGGCAGCCCCTTGTCCAGGACGTGCGTGAGCCCAGTCTGCCGCGGCTTTCCCTGCCGCACGGGCAATTCGAGAAAATCAGGAGTCTCCCACACGGTCCCTTACCTCCGACGCTGCGATGTCCAGCAACACTCACGGTAGGGTCACCAGCCCCACGCGTCTTTGTCTCACGCGGCCTAATAATCGCCCGGAGTTAACCCTTGCGGGACATGGATGGGCGATGTCCGGAGAACTACCGTTCGTCAGGTAAAGGAGGCCCCAGGTGAGCAACCGGCTTGTCGTGGTGGGGAGTGGAGCGGCCGGAATGTCGGCCGCATCCGCCGCCCGCCGAACCAATTCAGATCTTGAGATCGTGGTGCTGGAGTCCGGCAACCACGCGGCATACGGCCTATGTGGTTTGCCGTACTACGTTTCCGACGTCATCGCCGAATCGGACGATTTGTTCGCGTATCGTCCCGAATTCTTTCGCGAAAAGCGGCGAATCGATTTGCGATTCGGTGTTGAAGCCACACGTCTGGACCCCGATCGCAAAGTGCTCGCCGTAAGCCAAGACGGCGTCGGCTACGAAATCGGATACGACAGCCTGGTTCTCGCCACCGGCGGCAGCCCGATCGTTCCGGGTGCGCTGGCAGCCCAAAGCGATCGCATCTTCACCGTTCGGAACCTGGACGACGCGGTCCGTCTGCACCGACTGCTCGATGAGCGCAACGTCCGTCGGGCACTCATCGTGGGAGGCGGGTATATCGGCCTTGAGATGGCAGAAGCTCTTGCCGAGCGCGGCGTCGCGGTCACTATCGCCGAAGCGTTGCCGATGGTCTTGCCCAACTTCGATGAAACCATCGGTGAACGGGTACACGCCGAACTAGTGCGTAACGGTGTCGCTGTACGGCTGGGCTGCCGAGTTGAATCGGCCGTCGACGACGGGTCATGTCTGCAGGTCTCGATGGGCGACGAGCGTATCGAGGTCGACCTCATGGTGGCCGCGGTCGGGGTACGAGCAGGCTCAGCACTGGGATCGGACGCGGGGGCCGTTTGTGGACCTGGTGGCGCATTGGTGGTTGACGAACACATGCGGACTTCACTGCACTCGGTGTTCGCGGCCGGTGATTGCATCGCGCCCTATCACCGAATCCTTAGGCGCCCGGCTTTCATCCCGCTGGGGCCAGCGGCCAACAAGACGGGTCGAGTGGCGGGCGTCAACGCCGCGGGTGGCGAGGCGCGCTTCGCCGGAGTACTGGGGACCGCAGTGGTCAAGGTCTTTGATCTCGCCGTAGCCCGCACCGGTCTCACCCTGGTCGAAGCCTCAGCAGAAGGCATCGACGCGATAGCGACGCAAGCTGTCGGAAAGTCACGCGCGAAGTACTACCCGGGCTCCGAGTCAGTCACGGTTCGGCTCATTCATCGCCCCGACGGCCGCCTGTTGGGAGCACAAATGGTCGGCGTCGGCGACGGTGTCGCAAAACGAATCGACGTCGCCGCCATCGCATTACAGGCAGGGTTCGACGTTAGTGCGCTTCTGGACTCCGATCTGTCCTACGCGCCGCCTTTCGCCCCCGTCTATGAACCCATTCTGCTCGCCGCCCAGGCGGCCGGCGCAGATCAGACATCAACCACAGCCGGGGTAGCCGGCACCGACAGACATGGAGTCAAGCAATGACTGGACGCATGGCAGGAAAAGTCGCGCTGATCACCGGCGGTGGTTCGGGGATCGGTCGCGCAGCGGCGCAGCAGTTCGCCCGTGAGGGTGCGAAGGTGGCCGTTCTCGATCTGCGGGCTCAAGCGGCCACGGAGACCGCCGACATCATCAACAGCGCCGGAGGAACCGCGATCGCTGTGACGGCCAACGTCGCAGTGGCTTCGGAGGTTGAAGCCGCAGTTGCCGAAGTGGTGTCCCGACTGGGGGCCGTCACTGCCCTGTACAACAACGCTGGTGTTGACAGTGCCGGCAACGTCGAGGTAACGGAGGAACGTGACTGGGACCGTTGCTTCGACGTCAACGCCAAGGGCACCTACCTGATGTCAAAGGCGGTTATTCCCCACATGCGCGCCGCTGGTGGAGGATCGATTGTGAACCAGGGCTCGGTGGCTGCCATGGTCGCTGTGCCCAACTTCGCCGCTTACTGCGCAGCCAAAGGCGCGGTAGTCGCGCTAACGCGCTCGATGGCAATTGATTGCGCCCCCATGGGTATCCGCGTCAATGCGATCTGCCCGGGCACGGTTTTCACTCCACTGATGGAACCGATGTTGCGCGCGCGGGGCGACGGCGATCTGGAAGCTGGCCTGGCCAAGACGGTAGCCAAATATCCGATCGGACGCCTTGGAGCCCCCGAGGACATCGCGGCAGTCGCATTGTTCCTATCGAGTGAGGAAGCGTGCTTCTTGACAGGTTCTACCGTCGCGGCCGATGGCGGCATGACGGCTCAATGATGGATGACGGCGATGATGCGACATAGCTGGCGTCAGCTGCGCGCCCGGAGGCACCCGGCGCCGGCGTATCGAGTGATCGACCGCCTTCACGTGGAGCGCAGCGTGAACGTGACGATCGAACAGATCTCCTTGACGGTTTCGGGCTGGTTGGCCGAAATCGGGACCGCCAGTCCGCTAGCCGAGGAGCTAAGCCAAGCTGTCGCCGCAGGCGACTGGCAGAAAGTTCGCCGGATCGCCGAATGCTTGTCGGTCGATGTTGCCGAAATAGCGGTCAGGTGATCGGGGTCTGCAGCCCGGGTTTTCTAGGTGCCGGTTCGGATCGCTCGCTCTCATACCTGCCGCCCTAGTGGGTTGGCTCTTAGACGGCAAGCGTCCCGGGTCGGTGCCGTCGGCTGGGAGTGGCTGAAGAGAGGCCTGCAAAGCCGAAAGTTGTTGTGCCCTCCCGCTACCCATCATTGGCGAGCGCAAGGAGGAACACCGCCCCGTGACTGAAGCACTACAGACCGGTCGTGTTGTGATCGCCGTCGATCCGCACAAGGCACCCTGGACAGCGGCCGCCGTCGATGCCGCGCTGCAACCCGTGGACGTCATCCGGGTTGACGTCGGCCCGGAAGGCTACCGGCGGCTGCGGCGCTTCGCTCAGCGCTGGAGCGACCCTGGCTGGGCCATCGAAGGCGCAGCCGGCCTGGGCGCCCCACTGACCCAGCGGCTACACGCCGACGGAATCAACGTGACCGACGTACCCGCCAAACTTGCCGCTCGAGTGCGGGTCCTCTCCACCGGGCACGGCCGCATGACCGACGAGACCGACGCCATCTCGGCCGGTATCGCCGCCCTGACCGCCACCCGGCTTCACACAGCCTCGGTCGACGCGGCCATCACCGCCCTGCGCGCCGTAGTGGAACACCGCGAGGACCTGGTCAAAACGCGGACTCAAACCGTCAACCGGTTGCACGTCCTGCTGACTCACCTCACGCCGTCAGGAGCTGCGCGTGGCCTGACTGCTGACCGCGCCGCCGACATCCTGCGCCAGATACAGCCCCGCGAAACCGGCCTCAAAACGCTGCGCAGCCTTGTCGCTGACCTCGTCGCCGAGATCCGCGCACTGGACCGTCGCATCGCCAAAGCCGCCGGCGACATTGCAGCCGCCGTCGAAACATCCGGAACCACCCTGACCGAGCTCACCGGAATTGGGGTCCTCAACGCCGCCAAGATCATCGCCCGAGTCGACACCATCGACCGCTTCCGCTCAGCCGACGCGTTCGCCACCTACACCGGCACCGCGCCCATCGCAGCCTCCTCCGGCGATGTGTCAGGAGGTCCACGTGCGTCAACACACGGACCCCGAAAGGAATCAGTTACAGATCCCTTCCTGACACCTCCGGAGGCATTTGAGAAGGATCGACTCGATCTATATCAGCCCGACCGCGCACCGCGATCCGTAACTGGCGGATCTTTATCCCGCCATCAGATGGCCACTTGCTAGTCCCGCGAGGACAGTTTCTCGTTCTTTTTCTGTCCACGGGGTACTAGCGCAAGATTGAGCAGAGTGACTAACGTCTCACCTAGATGCGCCGTGTGACGTATATAGGTAAAGAGGAGATGCTACAAACATGAGGACTTCGGATACGGCGGCTGTAGGGGTTATGGGGGTATCCCTCGCCGCGGGTGACCACGTCTGTGCGTTCTACCCGACCCTTGCGGAGCGCAACGAGATCTTGCTTCCTTACCTCAAAGAGGGACTCAATCATGGTGACAAGTGCATATGCATCGTGTCCGACGACTCGGCGGATAGCGACCTCGACTCGGTCAGGTGCCTTTCGCAGCACACCGGTCAGCTGGAAGTCGACCACAGTGGTGACACGTACCTCAAGGGCGGCAACTTCTCGTCCGACCGGATGCTGAAGTACTGGAATTCTGCTATCAGCCAGGCTGTCGATGACGGGTTTGACTTTGCTCGAGGAGCGGGTGAGATGACCTGGGCCTTAGAGAAGATGCCCGGCGTGGAGAACCTGGTGTCCTACGAGTCGCAGCTGAATAGCGTGTTGCGTGATTATCCGGCTGTGATCGTCTGTCTGTACGAGCTCGGCCGCTTCAGCGGCGATCTGCTGGTGGAGGTGCTTAAGACGCACCCGAAGGTGATTTTGGGTGGGATCGTGCTTGAGAATCCTTACTACCTTGAGCACAACGAATACCTCACCTCCCGGTAGGGCCGCCTGAATGACCGCGACGAGCGATGTCGCCCACACGGAAACCCTGGTGGAGCTACGCGAGCAGCTGTCCAATCTGCAAGGCCTGCTGATGCTTGCCATGTTGATGACCCAGAGCAGTGACGAAAACAAGATCGTTCAGCTCAGCACGACTTCATTACCAGCGTTCTACCGATGCCCGTTCGTTGGCATCTATCTCAACGACGGAGGGTGGCAGAAGCATTTAGGCGCCCGGGTCGACTACTCGGCAGCCGCGGAAGTCGACGCCCAGATAGCCACTTTGGGGCCTTCCGGTGGTGATCTAGCCCTCGGCCGATATGCCCGGTGTGTGGCCCTGCCGTTGCGCGGCCTCGATGCGCACATCGGCTTCTTCATCGTCGCGTCAGATGAGGAACCATCCGTCGGCGAGCAGTTTCTACTCCGTGTACTGGTGCAACAAACGGGTGTCGCGCTTGCCAACGCGCGGCTCCATCGGAAGGAACAAGCCAGTACTGAAGCTCTACGCGACAGCAATAACGCACTTGCGGAGTCCATCTCCGCCCTGGAGAACGCCGCACGGATTCACGCACGCCTCACCGAGGTGGCAGCAAAGGGCAACGGTGAGGACGGCATTGCAACCGCATTGCACGAACTGACTGGACTGTCCGTGGCGATCGAGGACCGCTTTGGAAACCTGCGGGCCTGGGCTGGTCCTGACTGTCCAGAGCCGTATCCCAAGGACGACGCTAACGCACGTGAAGCAATGCTGCAGCGCTGCATTCGAGCGGGGGAGCCGATTCGCCACGCCGGCAGATTGTCAGCGGTGGCAAACCCCCGTGTGGACATTGTGGGCGTCGTCTCGCTGATCGACCCCGACGAAGGTGGTGGAGAACAGGCCAAAGTTGCCCTTGAGCACGGAACAACCATCCTGGCAATGGAATTGGCGCGGCTACGCAGCCTCGCCGAGGCGGAACTGAGGTTGCGGCGGGATCTGGTCGAGGAGGTCTTGCTCGGCACCGACGACGAGAGCGCATTGGCGCGCGCCGAAGCTCTGGGCCACGACCTTGGTACTCCCCACCGGGTTGTGATCGTTGAATCCGAAGGGCGTTGCGCCGACATGGAGAAGTTTTTCCACGGTGTGCGAAGCGCTGCTCGCCATGCTCACATGGGCACTTTGGTTGTTGCCCGCTCCAACACCGTCGTGATCTTGTCCGATGCCGACATGAACCGGGATAGATTCGTCTCCGCGCTTGTCAGCCAGCTCGGAAGCGACGATTGCCGAGTTGGCGTCGGCGGATGGTGTGACCGTCCACGGCACCTTCCGCGCTCGTATCGCGAGGCGCAACTCGCTCTCAAAATGCAGCGCCGCGTTGGTAGCCGCGACCCTGCGCCGGTCACCTTCTACGACGAACTCGGCGTGTACCGAATTCTCGCCGAAGTAGAAAATCAAGATTCAATCGAGCGATTTGTGCGCCAATGGCTGGGGCCGCTGCTGGACTACGACGCCGCGAAGCAATCACAGCTTGTCGCCACATTGTCCGCCTATCTTGAATGCGGCGGCCATCACGACGCCACCACAGCTGCGATCTTCGTGCACCGCAGCACCTTGAAGTATCGCTTGTCCCGTATTCGCACCCTGCTTGGCCTCGATGTCAATGACCCAGATGTGCGCTTCAATCTGCAGATGGCAACGCGGGCATGGAAAACCCTGGAGCACTTGGGCTCCGGCGACGGGCATATGTCCCACCAGGTGGAGATTCCGCCCACCTTGTAGCCTCCCAGGTCATATTCCGTTGGGCGCCAGCCTATTACCTTCAGGTTGATTGGCGTCGACGTAACTGCGGACCCAGGTCCGTGTACGTCGGCAAAGTCTGATGACAGGATGCGCGAACATCTATGAACAGTTTCTCCGCCTATGTAGACAAGCGCCGGACACTATCCGAAGCGGCACAGCTCATCCAGAATGGCGACATCGTCGCACTCGGTGGAGGGCTGTGCGGGAGGCTGCCAATGGCGCTGGTCCGAGAAATGATCCGGGCCCACCGCCGCGACCTACACCTCGTTGGATCCGCACACAGCATCGACGTCGACCTGCTGGTAGCCGCCGGTGCAGTCGCGGTCTGCGAAGAGAGCTATGTGGGCTTCGAGCAAGACCTGGGTCTGGCACCCGCGTTTCGCCGGGCCGCCACTTCTGGCACGCTTGAGGTACGCGAAAGTTGTTGTGCCACAATCCTTACCCAGCTGCGCGCGGCGGAAATGGGACTACCTTTCATGCCCGTACGAGGCGTCAAGGGGACCGGAATTAAGGACTTACACCCCGAATACGGAGAGGTTGACTGCCCCTTCACCGGTGAAACCCTCGTCGCCGTGCCGCCATTGGCTCCTAGCGTGGCATGCATCCACGCGGCCATGGGTGACAGGTATGGCAACTTGCACATTGCTCAACCATTTGTCCTCGACGAGCGGTTCGCCTCGGCTTCGACTCAGGTGATCGCGACGGTCGAGCGCATCGTCAGCCCCAACGCCGTGGCAGCGGCCGGGATTGTCATACCCGGCCATCTTGTGAGTGCGATTGTCGAGGTACCGTTCGGCGCGCATCCGTCGTCGTGCTACCCCGAATATGCGTACGACAGAGGACATATCGCCATGTACCTCGAGACCGCTCGAGCAGGGGACCGGGAGGTATCGGGCTACCTGGAGCGTTACGTCCTCTGCGGGGAAGACGCATATCGCGACCAGATTGACGCGAGTCGTCTCACAAAGTGGAGTTCATCCAACCAGGACTGGCAGGAGTTGTTTAGATGAGCGGCGACGAATGGGGCTTCGACGAGTGGTTTGTCGTGGCGCTAGCGCGGACAATTCGCGATCAGGAGGCGGTCTTTCACGGCTTCGCCAGCCCGTGTGCGCAAGTGGCAATGCATGTCGCCCGGCAGACTCACGCGCGGGACATGATCCTGGTCGAAGGCGCCACCTACGCAATCAACCCCGATCCCGTCTTCATCCCGCCGACGGGTAACGACCTTGCTTTGCACCGAGATGCAACCTACCGAATGCGCTTCGAGGAATTCTTCGACGCAGCGCTACGCGGTGCCATCGACCGCATGTTTGTGTCCGGCGGACAAATCGACAAGTACGGAAACACCAACGTGACAGCGATTGGCCCGGATCCGCAGCGGCCAAAAGTCAAGTTGGGTGGAGGCGGCGGAGGATGCAATATCTCCGCAACGATAGGCCACCTCACGCTGTGGACAACGCGGCATCGAAGCGGCCGAACTCTCGTGAATCAGGTCGATTTCATTACCGATATAGGTCACCGCACACCTAGCGGTTCACGAAAGGAACTAGGTTTCACCGGCGGCGGACCACAATGGCTAATCACGGAGCTCGGCATCTTTGATTTCTCGGCCAACGGCGAGGCGTGCCTGCGGGCCGTGTGGCCCGATGCCACCATCGATGACGTCTGTGCAGCAACAGGCTTCGAACCCATCGTTGATCTCTCGCCTGGACTGCTCAGTCCTCCTAGCGTGGCCGAGCTCGCGGCGATTCGATCCATCGATCCGTTGACATGCCGACGGCTCGAGTTCGACGAGCGTGAACTAAGCCGGCGATTCCGCCGGACAGAGCGCACAGCATGCAGCTGTTAGAAGCGCTCTTCGATCCTCGTCGTGTCTTGCTCGTCGGCGCATCTGAGCGGATAGGCAGCATTGGCAAGCTCCTTGTAGAGAACCTGGAATCCTTCGGTGGGGAGTTGGTTTGCAAAAGTGGGCCTGCACCCCTGGACGACTGTGGTGAATTCGACCTCGCGATAATCGCGACTCCTGGCGAGCACGTGCTGCGGATAACACAGGAACTCTCACATCGAGCGAGGGCGATCATCGTGCTCTCAGCGGGCTTCGGTGAAACCGGTACACAAGGTCGGGACGCACAAGCTAGCCTCGTCCACTCTGCGCGTCCGGCACGCGTGATCGGCCCGAACTGCTTTGGCCTGCAGGACTGCAACCGTCGCCTCAACGCTTCTATTTCGGCCGGCCTACCGTTGGGTGGGGGAGATGTTTCCCTCGTCAGTCAGGCCGGCACGTATGCAATGGCTGCGGCGACCCACTCTTACGACGCTAGATTGCGCATCGGCAAGGTGATTGCTCTAGGGAACACGAGCGACATCAGCGCTTCCGAACTTGTGGCCGAACTGCGCAACGACCCCGAGACGGAGACGCTGTGCTTTGCTCTGGAAAGCCTCCCGGATGCGCGGGCATTCGTCGAAGAAGTCGAACGTACAACCCCGAGCAAGCCGGTAATTGTTTATAAGGCCGGCAAGACCGACGCCGGCGCACGAACGGCCGCGAGTCACACCGGTGCGTTGGCCGCGCCAACCACGATGCTTCGTCACACATTACGCCAAGCCGGCGCGGTCCAGGTCGACTCTGGCGAGGAGCTCTTCGACGCTGCCCAGGTGCTCGATGTGCGACCACTGCCCAACGGACCGCGGATGGGTGTTGTGTCCAATTCAGGCGGTGCCGCAGTGGAATTAACGGATGCGCTCGCCGGACAAGGGTTGACAGTGCCAGAGTTATCCGACTCCCTTCGTCAGCGCATCGCCGCAAAGCTTCCGACGTATGCCAGTTCACGCAACCCGGTGGACATCACGCCCGTGTGGGCTGACTATTCGCGTTTGTACGCACATCTTGTTGAAACCCTGGCCACCTCGAAGGAAGTTGACGCGATCGTGGTGGTGCTCGCTCACCGAGCTGCAGAGGACGCCGACGCTATCGAAGCGATCGCCCAAAGTTGTCAAATGTTAAGGACAACACAGGTGGAGGTACCGATTTATGTCTATGCGATCGGCCGGTCAGGGGTTCTTCAAGCGCTCCACTCCCTGCGCGACACCGGTATCCCGTGTTTCGACGCACCGCACCGTGTCGCACGAGCCGTAGCCCACGCCTACCAGTATGGACAAGCGCGCCGCCGTGCCGGGACGCAGTTACCGCCGTTGGCCAACCGGCTTGACGTGCAGGCGGAGGACAAGGGAATCGAACTCGCCGATTTACTGACCCGCCGCGGCATCGCAGTTGCCCCGAGCTGGAGGTGCTCCTCGGTCGACGAGGTCGCCGATGTCGATGTACAGCTGCCGGCCGTGGTCAAGATTGCAGATGCCGAACACCGAACTGACCGTGACGGTGTGCGGCTCAATATCCGTTCTCGAGTAGAACTCCACGCCGCTGCGGAGGAAATGCTCAGTCGCGCTGCCGGCGGGGATGTTCTTGTCCAGCGGCAGATTGGCGGTGTTGAGGTCATCGTCGGAGCCTTCAGGGATCCAGTGTTGGGACCGATTGTAATGGTAGGCCTCGGAGGCATCTGGGTCGAGGTTTTCGACGACGTCCAATTTGCGCTGGCACCAATTCGGCATGACAACGCGCTGGCTCTGATCGCGCAGTTACATGCCTATCCACTTCTCTGCGGCGCGCGCGGCACGCCAGCGGTAGACCTCGACAGCATCGCCGACGTCGTGGTGCGCCTGGCGCAACTCTGTGCTGACGAATCGAGTATCTCGACAATCACTTTGAATCCGGTCATGGCCACAGCGGCGGGCGCAGTCGCAGTTGATTGGAAACTGACGTCCTCCTAGGACCACGATCGGCTTGCCCTTTGGACCCTCGTGGACGACGCGGCGCGATTCGACGTCGGCTTATCGTTGCGAACGCGAGAGTGATCGCCATACAGCAATTAAGGAGTTCATCATGAAGGTTGGGGCGACTGACGTCCTACTGCCCACGACGATGGTCGGTAACTATCCGAACCCGCGCTGGTACGACGGACATGGATTCGCTCAGTTCCCGAAAGGCGAGTTCGTCTACGACGCCATCAGCCGGGAAGCGTTCGAAGACGCCGTTCTCGCCATCGTGCATGACCAAGAGGCTGCCGGCCTCGACATCATCTCGGACGGGAAAGTCTACGGCGGCGATTCCCCCTACGCATCGATCATCTATCACTACTACGAGCGGATGAGTGGATTCAAACCGTCGGGAACCAACATCGGTTTGCCGATCTACTCCACCTTGTATTCACCCATCGTGGAATCCGAAGTTCGTCGTGAACATCCCTTCCACCTCGCGACCCTGCGCGCAACGCGGAAGGCGACCAACAAGCCAGTCAAGGTGTCCTACGTTGGCATCCAGGTGCTCGCCGCCGCGGCAACGAACAAGTTCTACGACGAGGACCGCGAACTCGGCATGGCTATCGCGAAGGCGTTCAAAGAGGACTTCCAAGAGCTCGAGCAGAATGGTTGCGACATCATTCAACTCGACGAATTTGTCTGGCCCTACGGAATTGGGGACTGGGAAGTCGAGGCTATCAACTACGCGATGGATGGCATCAGCTGCGACTTCTGGGTGCACACCTGCTGGGGTAACTACTCAGGTACGCCGGGATACCTTCCGGAGGAAAACGACAAGGAGTTCGGCGCCTGGGTGCTTGACAAGAGGACTTCAGAGTCGGCACAACCTGAACGTGCGGCCGCGATCTTTCCGAAGGTGCTGGAGACCAACATCACCGCGCTGAACTACGAAGTTGGTCGCACCGGGCCCGATGATCTCAAACCGCTAATCGACTACAACTGGAACCGTCCCTTCGTCGCCGGCGTCATCGATGTCAAGAGCACGATCACCGAAACTGCCGACGAAGTCGCAGACAGGATCCGATCGGTGCTGGAATTTGTTCCGGCAGAACAACTTGCACTTTCCACGGACTGCGGCCTGGTCAATCTGAACAGAATGGTTTCCGCGAGCAAGCTGCACGCACTGGCCGACGGCGCAGCAATCGTCCGGGCAGAACTCCAAGGGCAGCAGTGAACGCACGCGATCTCGCAGGCCGAAGCTGGGGTGTAACACGGGCGATGCTGCAACTGTCTCGATCCGTTTTGCTCTCACTTAGTGACGGCTTAATCGTCCTGGCGAATATTGGCCTGTCCGGACACAACGCCAAGCCGGAACTGTCACGCGAGGACGATGTGCAACCAAGGAGTATCGACGAATATCAGTGCGGGTCTTCCTCATCGATCCTGGACAATGCGACGTCCGGAACAAGAACCGAAGATCTGCCCGTCAAAGGAAGTGGGCGCCCGAGCAGTCTGCTCTCGCCCTGGGTCAATGAAGAAGGAGCCGTTCTAAATGGCTGTTAGTCACATTCCACCGCAGCGGAAGGCGCTGTCCGGAAACCGGACATTCGGCTGGGTGACGCCAAAAGGCAAGCGTCCCACCGAGTACGAAGATCTGACCGTAGGGCAGCAGTCGACCCCGGCGCAGTTCGCATTTCAGGGCTGGCCGCTCCGATTCGACAACGGACGCGACCCCTACACCGAAGACTCGACGGTACTGCGCTCGTCTAACTGGTACGCGTATCGCGATCCGAACCAGACGATGAACCGTCCGTACATCGCTGGCGTACACGAAGCTGAAAAAGCCCTCCAGAACACGTTCCTCGGTGCGAGTGCGGGCGGCCTGTTCGGCTTCGCGAACCGTGAATGGGTGAGCAAGGGCCTCGCCAAGCACTACATGACGTACCCCTTCGTCGAGTACGGCATGTTTCTTGCGCTGTGTTACGCAGAGCGCGAGGCACTTTCCGACACGGTGACGTTCTCTATCGTGTTCGAGGCCGCCGACAAACTGCGGCACCTGCAAGATGTCGTCTACTACTCCTTCGAACTTGCCGAGGCGCACTCCGAATTCAGTGACGAGGAGTGCTTGCGGGTCTGGAAAGAAGACCCGGTTTGGCAGGGTGCTCGTGAGGCGATCGAGAACGTCATTGCGCTCGATGACTGGATGGAGATCGTCGTTGCCCTGAACCTCTGCTTCGATCCGCTGTTCGGTGAATTGGCGAAAGTCGAATACTTCACCCGATTTGCGGGCGCGAACGGCGACCTGGTTACACCGTCGGTCATCGCCTCATCCGAGGCCGACACAGTGCGGACCCGGGCGTGGACAAAGGAACTCATCCGCCACTTGGTTGAGGATCCCGAGTATGGCACCCACAACTCGTCGATCATTGCAGCGTGGGTGGACAAGTGGAACAGGTACTCGCTGAAAGCCTGCGACGCCTTCGCCCCCGTGTTCTCCGAGGTTCCTAACCAGCCAACCTCCTACGAGGACGCAATGACCGAGATCCGAGAAAAGCAGTCGCAGATTCTCAACGAACTCAACCTCGACCCGGTAACAGCCAACTAGTCTGAAAGACAAGGTGAATCACGTTGTCATCTGCCACGCCCGCTCGGGATAGAACGCAAGTCCGCGACACCGTCGGCATCTCGCTGATCGGGAGTTCAGAAACCAATGTCATCGTCGACATGGTTGCTGAGCTTCTCCCCGACGCCAAGATCACCGACAACGACGTGTTCTTCAAGATAGAACGCGACGAAATGCTGAGCTTCGACATGGTTGAACTTAGCGACCGACTTGGCAAGCCGTATACGGTTCATGACTTCCTCGTCAACATGACCAGTTACTACGGGCGAATTGTCGTGAAGGATCACGAGATCGAGATCCACTCGGAGATCCTCCCGGAACGATTCCGCGACTAAGGCCCATCCGGACCACGATCCTTCAATACCAAGAAACGGAAGAAACATGGCTAATCCCACTATCGAAGTTGTTCACGAAAAATCCAAGAGGTACGACTGGGGCTTCGATTATGCGCGCCCCGACCCGAAGTTTCCGACCCGCTACATCATCCCCCCGAAGGGCAAGGATCCATTCCGGTCGATGCTGCGCGGTTACGCAGCGATGGAGACGGAAAAGGACAACCGGGTCTACGGCGGTCTGGACAGCAACGTTCGTTACCGCAACGCAACGTCGGCCGAGCCGCGCTTCATTGAAGGGATGAAGTTCGGAATTCCAAGCTTCACCGACGCGGAGTACCAGGCAGTCTGCGGGTCAGGCTTTCTGATCGCATCCATGAAGAACCAGGAACTGCGCCAGGGCTACGCCGGCCAGATGCTCGACGAGGTTCGTCACACGCAGATCGAAGTCGCCCTGCGGAAGTACTACCTGAAGAACTACCACGACCCGGCTGGCTTTGACATCGGCCAGATCGGTCTGGGTAATCACCCGATCGGCACCCTGGCACGGGCTTCATTCCAGTCGTTCAACACCGGTGATCCCGTGGAGGTTTCGATGTGTCTGAACATCGTCCTCGAGACTGCCTACACGAACCCCCTCGTGGTGGCCCTGCCTCAGGTCGCTGCCGTCAACGGAGAGCACGCGATGCCCACTGCGTTCCTCTCGATCCAGTCTGACGAGTCGCGGCACATGGCCAACGGCTATGGGACCTTGATGAGCGTTATTCAGGAGCATGACAACCTGCCGTTCCTGCAGGAATCGCTCGACCGTCACTTCTGGCACCAGCATCAGTCGATGGACACTCTGGTCGGCGTTCTTTCCGAGTACTTCGCCGTGGAACGCCCTTGGGCTTACAAAGATGTCTGGGAAGAGTGGGTCGTCGACGACTTCGTCGGCTCCTACATGAGCCGGCTCAGCCCGTTCGGTCTCAAGCCGCCGGCGAGGCTTGGTGACGTCGCCCGCTATGTCAACGACATGCACCATTCAGTGGCGATCGCGCTTGCGGCTATGTGGCCGCTGAACTTCTGGCGGACCGACCCTATGGGTCCGGCAGACTACGAATGGTTTGAGAACCACTACCCGGGCTGGACCAAGTCCTACGGCGGTCTGTGGGACGCATTCCGCGATATGAGCGACCCGTCGTCGGCGCGAATCTTGTTGCAGGAGTTGCCGTCACTGCCGCCGTTCTGCCAGGTCTGCCATGTTCCGTGCGTTATGCCGACATTGCACGCCCCGGAAACTCGCATCGTGTACGGCGAAGGCAAGAAGTTCGCCGTGTGCAGCGAAGGCTGTGAGTGGATCTTCAACCTCAACCCGACGATCTACTCCGGCTGTGCCAACTGGTGGGAGCGCTTCGATGGTATGGACCTGGCCGATGTCATCTTGGCGCTGGGCTATGTCCGACCAGATGGCAAGACCCTGATTGGTCAACCGCATCTCAACGCTGATCGGATGTGGACCATCGACGACATCCGGCGGCTCGAGTACGAAGTCAAAGACCCGCTGAAGTAGCACTTGGTGGGTCCGCGGAGGAAGCATCCTCCGACGCCGCTAACATCCCCCTCCGCGGACCCACCTTCATCTCAACCGAGTTTGAAAACCAGCCGCAATTCAGGAGATCCACTAAAACATGGGTGACACAGTAACCGTACAGCCGTTCGGTGACACGTTCCCTGTCGAATCAGGAGAGACGGTACTGTCCGCAATTCTCCGAAATGGCAGATTCGTAAAATACGGCTGCAAGCACGGCGGATGCAGCACCTGCCGAGCTCAGGTCGTCGAAGGCGAATTCACCCAATCCGACGGAACGTCGTTTTCCCTGAGCGACGCTGACCGCGACGCAGGTGTCGTGCTGCTCTGCTCGACATATGCAGACGGCGACTTGGTCGTCGACGTCGGCGAGACCATGGCAGATCTAACCGAAGACGAGTACAACGCCGGCCAAGATATCGTCGAGTTCGTCGGTACGGTCGACCGCATCGTCGACTACACGGCGGATATCAAGGGCATCGAGATCGCCTTGGACGAGCCCTCAGCGATATCGTTCGTACCCGGCCAGTATGTCGAAGTCCTTGTCCCGGGATCCGACGACGCATGGCGGTCGTTCTCGATGGCCAACCGACCGAGCGACAACTCGAGGGTGCACCTTGTAGTTCGCGTGATCCCCGATGGGCGGTTCACCTCGCAGATCGGTACGACCATCTCCGCGGGGACAAGGCTGAACTTGCGCGGCCCATTGGGGCAGTTTGCAATTCGACTATCACACCGGCCGATAATCTTCATCGCGGGAGGTTCGGGTATTGCCCCGGTACTTTCGATGCTCGCTGACCTTATCGAGCAGAATAATCAACGGCGAACGACGTTTCTCTACGGCGCGCGCACCGTGGCTGACCTCCCAATGCTGGACGAACTTCGACAACTCTCAGATGAGCTGGACTGGTTCACTTTTATCCCTGCGCTGAGTCAGCCTGACGATACCCCGTGGGACGGCGAAACCGGTTTGATCACCGAGGTTTACCACCGAAACTTCCCGAGTGGCCACGGACATGAGGCGTACTTGTGTGGCCCGCCTGGAATGATCGATGCAGCACTGGAGTCGCTGATCGCTAGCGGCTGTAAGGAGCGCCATATTTTCTTTGACAGGTTCGTTCCGTCTGGATAGTGGCGTCCGAGCCGGACTGACGGTCGGCGTACAGAAGGAGAACAGGACATGCTCAAAGAACTACAGTCGGCGTTTAGCCGCAACGGATCACATGACTTCTTCAGTGACTCGGGAGTAATTGCGACTCACACGGGTCCGGTAGTCGGATACGTCCTGTCCAAATCTCTCATCGGTATCGATTTTGACATCGATGACAGCCTTGAGCCGATCACTGAGCGCGTGCTTGTTGAAGACTGTGGCGTGGTCAGCGTCGGCTCGCTCGTTGCACCGCGCGTTGAAACACATATCGGCGTGCTCCTCAGCACCAGGGTGTCTGGAGACACCGCCGTGCGGCCTGACGAGTGTATCGCCGCAGCCTTCCCTGTCCTACGAGTTCTGACGGGGAACGGAGAAGCGATATCTGCGGCGATCGCCGTCGGTTCACCGTCGCTCCGTAAAGATGTGCTTGAGGACAGTTTGGCGTCGTTGAACCGCAACGGCAGCGTTGTAGCTGCCGGCGAGGGCGCCGCGATAGGGCAATCGCCGGGTAGTGCCTTTGCCGCGATCGCGCGAAGGCTTGTGGAAGCTGACCAGGCCCTCAGTCGGGGCCACATCGTGCTAACGGGCAGCATTCATCGCTCGGTCCCTGCTCGGCCAGGAGATCACTTCCGCTGTGACGTACTGGGTCTTGGAAGTGTGTGTATCCGATGCGTCGACTGATGGATTTGCCACGCCGCGTTCGCTTCTCGCTGGCGGCAGGCATGCGGTCCCGCTAAGACAACGCAGGCGGGTTCGGGTCAGTCTCGGACCGGACCATCCGAGTTTTTCATCCTGCAAGCCCATCTCGGTTCGGATTGAACAGCTCGCCGCCTCTAGATAAGACGACCTCGGAGCGATGAGCCCGCTGAGGATCGCGGGGGATACAACTCACTAAGGACAGCAATGACATGTAATTCGGTTGGGTGCAAGCCGCATACCGATTCCGCGTAGTTCCACGTGGAGCGCTCTCGGCATACCCGTCGTAACGCCTGGAACTCAAAGCTGTCGAATATCGAGAGATTGGAGTACAACATTAACATCGCGGAAGAGTCTTCTCTTGCATGGGATTTGACCAGCGTGACGGCGCCATGGCTCTCGCCCGAAGACTACCTCTGGGTCTGCGCGAAAATTGGGGCTGGAGAACAAGGAAGTGCAATCAGCGACATGTTGGCGGTCCTTGTTCGTGCAAAAGCGAAGCTACCGATTGATCTGGTGCAGGCGCTGATGGAGTGGATCGGCGGCTATGCAGGTTCCGACACAGAGCCGGGGCTCCTGCGACTCATGTCGAAGATCAGAATTTCCACCATGTGCCACACCATATCTCGTGAGGGTAGCGCGCATTACCTCTGTATCTCGTAGTCTCGATCGCGCGGCGGGTGTTTCAACTCGATAGCTGACGACGTTCCCGTTGTCGCGGATTATGGAGCAGGCTGCGTCGAACGCATTGGTCTCGCCGCCAAGCGAGTCCCGGGACGGACGCAAATGCGTGCGACCGACCAGCTCTTCGAAAGGAACGCGTGTTTTCCAAGGTTCTGGTTGCCAACCGCGGTGAGATTGCGATCCGGGCGTTTCGTGCGGTCTACGAGCTCGGCGCGGCCACTGTCGCGGTCTACCCTTATGAGGATCGCAACTCGCTGCACCGGTCGAAGGCGGACGAGTCGTATCAGATTGGCGTAGAGGGTCATCCGGTTCGCGCGTATCTGAATGTCGACCACATCGTGTCGACCGCACTGGACTGCGGCGCTGATGCGATCTATCCGGGGTATGGATTCTTGTCGGAGAACCCGGAGCTGGCGACGGCGTGCGCGGCGGCTGGGATCACGTTTGTCGGCCCGTCGGCCGATGTGCTGGAGCTGACCGGGAACAAGGCGCGGGCGATCGCGGCCGCGCGGGCTGCCGGGCTGCCGGTGTTGGCGTCATCGCAACCGTCGGCTGATGTCCACGAGTTGGTAGCGGCCGCACAGTCGATGGAGTTCCCGTTGTTCGTCAAGGCGGTGGCCGGTGGTGGCGGGCGCGGGATGCGCCGTGTGGCCGCGGCTGCTGATCTACAGGAAGCCATCGAAGCTGCGTCACGCGAAGCGGAGTCGGCGTTCGGTGACGCGACGGTGTTCCTGGAACAGGCGGTGGTCAATCCTCGGCACATCGAGGTGCAGATCCTGGCCGATGGCTCTGGCGAGGTCATTCACCTGTTCGAGCGAGATTGCAGTGTGCAACGCCGGCACCAGAAAGTCATCGAGCTGGCACCGGCGCCGAACCTCGAACCGGCACTGCGTGCGCGGATCTGTGACGATGCCGTGGCCTTCGCCCGCCAGATCGGGTACTCGTGTGCCGGCACAGTCGAGTTCCTGCTCGACGAGCGGGGACAGCACGTCTTCATCGAGATGAACCCGCGGATTCAGGTGGAGCACACGGTGACCGAGGAGATCACCGATGTGGATCTCGTGTCTGCCCAACTCCGCATCGCAGCAGGGGAGACGCTGGCCGACCTCGGCCTGGCGCAAGACACCCTCCAAATTCACGGTGCGGCCATCCAGTGCCGGATCACGACGGAAGATCCCGCCAACGGCTTCCGGCCCGGCACCGGGCGGATCACCGGCTACCGATCACCGGGTGGTGCGGGTATCCGCCTTGACGGTGGCACAAACATCGGTGCTGAGGTCACCGCACACTTCGACTCCATGTTGGTCAAACTGAGCTGCCGGGGACGGGATTTCGACACGGCGGTCCGGCGGGCCAGACGTGCGGTGGCCGAGTTTCGAATCCGCGGTGTGTCGACGAATATCCCGTTCCTGCAAGCTGTTCTGGACGATCCGGACTTTCAGTCGGGTCGCGTGACGACGTCGTTCATCGACGAGCGTCCTGGGTTGTTGACGGCACGTTCCAGTGCGGACCGCGGCACGAAGATTCTAAATTATCTGGCCGATGTCACCGTCAACCAGCCGCACGGACCGAGGCCCTCGGCGGTCTATCCTCGCGACAAATTGCCCGTTATCGATCTGACGGCGGCCCCGCCACCGGGGTCGAAACAGCGGCTTACCAAGCTCGGTCCTGAGGGCTTCGCGCTGTGGATGCGGGAATCCAAAACAGTCGGTGTCACGGATACGACATTCCGGGATGCGCATCAGTCACTCTTGGCGACGCGGGTGCGGACCAGTGGGTTGATGCGGGTCGCGCCGTACATCGCGCGCATGACGCCCGAGCTGCTGTCGGTCGAATGTTGGGGCGGCGCAACTTATGATGTGGCGTTGCGGTTCCTTAAGCAGGATCCCTGGGATCGGTTGGCGGCACTGCGCGAGGCGCTGCCGAACATCTGCCTGCAGATGCTGCTCCGCGGCCGCAACACCGTCGGGTACACGCCCTATCCCGAACAGGTGACCTCCGCGTTCGTCGAGGAAGCGGCACAGACTGGTGTGGACATCTTCCGGATCTTCGATTCGCTGAACAACATTGTTGCCATGCGCCCGGCGATCGATGCGGTGCTCAATACCGGCACGACGATCGCCGAGGTGGCGATGTCGTATACCGGGGATCTCTCCGATCCGGGCGAAGATCTCTACACGCTGGACTATTACCTGCGGTTGGCAGAGGCGATCGTCGATGCCGGTGCGCACGTGCTGGCTATCAAGGACATGGCCGGACTGTTGCGCGCTCCAGCTGCAGCCACGTTGGTGGCGGCGTTGAAGTCGCGGTTCGACCTGCCGGTGCACGTGCATACCCATGACACTCCGGGCGGCCAGTTGGCGACCTATGCCGCGGCGTGGGCTGCCGGGGCGGATGCGGTCGACGGGGCGGCGGCGCCGTTGTCCGGCACCACCAGTCAGCCGTCGCTGTCGTCGATTGTGGCCGCAGCGGCGCGCACCGAGTTCGACACCGGGTTGTCGTTGTCGGCGGTGTGCGATCTTGAGCCGTATTGGGAGGCGCTGCGAAAGGTATACGCCCCGTTCGAGTCCGGACTGGCGGCCCCGACCGGACGGGTGTATACCCACGAGATCCCAGGTGGACAATTGAGTAACCTGCGCCAGCAGGCCATCGCGTTGGGATTGGGGGACAGGTTCGAAGACGTTGAAAACGCGTACGCTGGTGCTGATCGCGTGCTGGGGCGCTTGGTAAAAGTCACCCCGTCGAGCAAGGTGGTAGGGGATCTGGCGTTGGCGCTGGTCGGTGCCGGGGCGAGTGCCGAAGAGTTCGCGGCCGAGCCGGGCCTTTACGACCTCCCAGATAGCGTGATCGGATTTCTGCGTGGAGAGCTGGGGGATCCGCCGGGCGGTTGGCCGGAACCGTTGCGCACCAAGGCCCTCGACGGCCGAGGCCCGGCGAAACCCGAACAGGAGTTGACCGTTGAGCAGGAGGCCGTCTTAGCCGCGCCGGGGCCGAAACGTCGGGCAATGCTCAATCATCTGTTGTTCGCGGGACCAACGGCCGAGTTCGAGGCACACCGCGAGGAGTTCGGTGACACCTCACGGCTATCGGCAAACCAGTTCTTCTACGGGCTGCGCCATGGTGAGGAACACCGAGTCACACTGGAACCTGGGGTGGAGTTGCTGATCGGGTTGGAAGCGATCAGCGACGCCGACGAGCGCGGCATGCGCACAGTCATGTGCATCATCAACGGACAATTGCGGCCGGTGATGGTCCGGGATCGGTCGATCGCCTCGGATATCCCGGTGTCCGAGAGGGCCGATAAGACCAATCCCGATCATGTTGCAGCGCCGTTCGCCGGTGTGGTCACGGTGACCGTGGCCCAGGGTGACGCGGTGGAGGCCGGGCAGACGTTGGCGACGATCGAGGCAATGAAGATGGAAGCGGCGATCACTGCCACAAAGGCCGGCACTCTCAACCGCATAGCAGTCGCCGCCACGGCCCAGGTCGAAAGCGGCGACCTGTTGATGGTCCTCACCTGAGCGATATCACCCTCACGTCCGATCCGGGGCTGAGATGGATGACTAACAGACATAACCGGCGGATGCGGATAGACCTCTGTTAGTTCGCCATAGAGGCCGTCGTCGGTTTGGCGCGCCACCGCGATTGCACTGCATTCGCGTTTGCATTCGCCGATTATGCAGGTCGACAGCGGCGTGGTTCGCGGGGGACTGGGTGAACGTGCGGCACGGTATCTTACGTTGAACTTGCCCAACACCGGGTACGTTTGCCTTTGAGGTCGGCGATTGCGAAACATCAACTCACACAGTCGTACCGGGGAGGACGGCCGACGGTCGTTCGGGGCGTGTTATTTGGCCAGGTCGCGTGGTGATATCACATCCGGTACAGCAAGCGGCAGACAACCGGTTGTGGTCGCTGCCGCCCTTAAGCCGCTACTTTCAAGGCGTTGGCGAGGTTTCGTGCGAAGGTTCTGAATTGCGGTAGCGCCAGCGACTTTAGTTGTCCAGTTTCGGATCGCTGGTCGCTCTTGATGTCGAGCGAAGATATTGAGCAATGATCAATACCTGTGGATGAGCCCGGGCGGGGCGGCCTGAAAGTGGGCGCACCTTCCCGAGGATGATCTTCACGGAATCAGGTATTCGATCAAGACCGGCGTTGGCGCGCTGGTTGGGAAGGTACGCCCATGCTCACCGTAGTTCACGATGTCCGAGAGGCCAACGAAAGCACCAGCGGTGCTGGTCGGTCGTTGTTGGACGAGATCGTCCGTGACGGCGCCCGGCAGATGTTGGCCGCCGCACTGCAGGCCGAGGTCGCCGCCTATGTGGAGCAGTTCGCCGACCAGCTCGACGAGAACGGTCACCGGCTGGTGGTCCGCAACGGCTATCACCAGCCGCGTGAGGTGCTGACCGCGGCCGGGGCGGTCGAGGTGCGCGCGCCGCGGGTCAACGACCGCCGGATGGACCCCGATACCGGTGTGCGGCAGCGGTTCTCCTCGGCGATCCTGCCGGCGTGGGCGCGCAAGTCCCCGCAGATGAGCGAGGTGCTGCCGCTGCTGTACCTGCACGGGTTGTCCAGCGGCGATTTCGGTCCGGCGCTGGAGCAGTTCCTGGGCTCGGGTGCGGGTTTGTCGGCGTCGACGATCACCCGGCTGACCAGCCAGTGGCAGGACGAGGCTGCCGCGTTCGGGCGCCGGGACCTGTCCGGCACTGACTACGTCTACCTGTGGGTCGACGGCATCCACCTCAAGGTCCGCCTGGAGCAGACCAAGCTGTGCCTGCTGGTGATGATCGGTGTGCGTGCTGACGGCCGCAAGGAGCTCGTCGCGCTCACCGACGGCTATCGGGAGTCATGCGAGTCGTGGGCCGATCTGCTGCGGGATTGCAGACGCCGCGGCATGACCGCCCCGGTGCTCGCCGTCGGGGATGGCGCCCTCGGGTTCTGGAAGGCGGTCCGCGAAGTGTTCCCAGCCACGCGAGAACAGCGCTGCTGGTTCCACAAGCAAGCCAATGTCCTTGCTGCGCTGCCGAAATCAGCGCACCCGTCGGCGTTGGCGGCCATGAAGGACATCTACAACGCGCAGGACATCGACGAGGCCCAGGTGGCGGTCAAGGCTTTCGAGGTCGACTTCGGGGCGAAGTATCCCAAGGCGGTCGCCAAGATCGTCGACGACCTCGATGTCCTGTTGGAGTTCTACAAGTACCCGGCCGAGCATTGGATCCATTTGAGGACGACAAATCCGATCGAAAGCACTTTTGCCACCGTGCGACTTCGGACCAAGGTCACCAAAGGGCCGGGATCACGCGCGGCCGGTATTGCCATGGCCTACAAGCTGATCGACGCCGCACAGGCACGCTGGCGGGCCGTCAACGCACCGCATCTGGTCGCGCTGGTACGTGCCGGCGCGGTCTTCCACAAAGGCAAGCTGCTCGAACGGCCCACCGACATCACCCCGCCGACACCGCCCTCAAGCGGTGACGAGCGCACCGGAACGGAGGTCGCCTGAAAAAACCCGATCCACAGGTATTGACAATTTCTCAAGATATTTTACCACAGAGAGATCTCGCCTGAAAGTTCGGCTGACCGTCGCCTAACACTCAGCGCCGCAATGTCATACGCCGAGACGTCGTCAGAGTCCTGCGTCGACCTATCGATTAGTCACAAAATCGCGCATAGTGCGAACGGTCTGCAATGCGGGCCTGGCCAGTCGACAACTTCTATCCGTCAGAGGTCTTGTAGGTCAGGGTTGCCGGCCCGTAGCCGGGAAAGCTGGATGAAGTGCTCGGGATTGAGGAACAGTTCATTCATCTCTCCCATCTCGTCGATCGTGATGCCCTTCTTGATCAGGTAGTCCAGGTACTGGAACGCGTCTTTCGCCCCGAAGCCGCAATGGTGAGCGCCCAGTAGTCGACGACTCTTGTTGTCGTAGATGCATTTCTGGAATCCCGTGAGTTCTGGGCGGGTGAATGCGTAGAGCATGCTGCCCTCCGACAGCGGCAATGACAACTCCTCGTGGCGTATTCCCTGAGGCGGCATTTGGATGACAGAGATATCACCGTATTCGTTCCGTGCCTCCTCCTCGGTCAATCCAACCCAGGTCACCTCGTACGTCGTGTGCAGGAAGTCGGGAAACTGGCTGAAGTCGAATTCGAAAGGCTCGCCCGAGATGTTGCGTGCAGCGGTCATACCGCATTTCCGTGCCTTGAACATCTCCATCGGCGAACCGATGATGTCGCCGATCGCATACACGCCGTGTACGGAAGTCTGCATCCGCGAATTGACTTTGACGAAGCCTTTCTCATCGATCTCGATGCCTAGTGCGTCCACGAGGGGCTTGGTGTTGGGTCGTTCGCCGGTCCCGACAAAGACGAAGTCGGTCTCGATGACCTCCTCGGTACCGTCGGCAGAGCGGACCCGCACAGCTACGGCTCGGTCGTCACCAAGAACCTCGAGCGGTTCGCATCCTTCGACGATGTCGATGCTGCGGAGCCGCATGTTGTCGACAACATAGGTCCGCAGGTCCTCGTCCACGTGGTGCAGACTTCGTGTCCGCATCAGCGGGCTCCGAGTGAGGATCGTGGTGTGACAGCCGGTCGCCTGGAAGAACGATCCATATTCCATGGCGACTTTGGATCCGCCAATGATCACGCACCTGGTCGGTTCGTAGTCCAAGCCCGGGTCGATGAGGGACTCGAAGTCGTACACGCCTGCCTTGTCCAGCCCCCCGATTTCGGGCGGGAAGTAGGTCCGCGCCCCGGTGGCGAGTACGAGATTCTGTGTGCTGAATCGTTCGCCGTTGACCTCGACGGTGTGTTTGTCGATAACGATTGCTTCGGCGTTGACAATGTATTCCATATCGAGCTGCTCTTTGCTCTGCCAGTTCATGAAGGCGTGCGCGTTGTTACGGCCCCTCTTGAACAGCGCGATCATGTCGACGATTGAGGCGCGTTCTTCCTCGAACTTGGGGAACCACAACGTGTCCGAGTTCCATCGCATGTAGTCGATCTCACGTGCAGCCTCGGAGAAGAGATGATGTGGGACGCAGGCCTGATGTGGGCAGGAACCGCCAAGAAATGGCCACTTGTCGATCACCAGTTGCCGGAGGCCACGAGCCTTGGCGTAGGCAGAGCCAAACCGACCGCCCGCACCTCCGCCAACGAATATCACGTCGAAGTTGTTGCCGCGCTCGCGATGCACATTTTCAAGCGGCTCGGATACCGTCCCCGTTTCGGCGGCGTGGATCAACTTCTCCCATTGGCCCATACTGAGGGTTGTTTCGGTCAGGTCCATCAGAGCCCATCCTTTTGGTACGTCCGGCGCCGGAGATCAAAGCATGCTCGCTTCAATCGTTGTCGGGAAATGTCGTCTTGAAACTGTCCTGGGGGGACGAAGAATCGCCCATGCTTAGTCTATTGAGGTCGCAATCACGTGGTCCAAGGCGATAGAAGGTTATTCATCGGTGGGCACAGCGGGAGGCGTTGTGGGGCCTGGGGGTCGCATCTGAGCGACGCGAGTTGCTCGTGGTGCTTGTAGGCGTGCTTCCAGTCAGGTTGAGGCACTCTGGGCGGATGGGGGACTCGAATAATTCGGTGTGTCCGTTGCGGGTCAGCTCGTGGGGGGTAGACCGCGCCTAAGCTGACGTGACCAGCGGATCAGTCAACCATTGCGCTGCAGTCTGATTCAGGTCTTAGGCGCACCGCAGTACCGCAGGAGCGGCACCTCGTGCTGCCGCCAGATGGTCCAGTTCCTCGCTACGGTGCTCGCCCGGTAACACGCGCTCGATCATCCGCCGTCGCTGGCCCTCCGCTTGCGCTGGTTGAGGTCCGCAGTGGGCTCGGATAAGGCGGCGTGGACGACCTTGGCCAACCTGGTAGCGGTCGGAACAGGGTTACGCTCAATCGGTGCCGACGAACTCAGATGTTTCTGAGCGTGTACATGCGGGCGCTTCGGGAGCGGACGTCCGCTATTGGGAATGGAGTATGTGGATGTCGGAACGTCGCGTCGCCGTAGTGACGGGTGGGTTGTCTGGAATCGGTGCAGCTATTACCTCACGACTCGTCGAAGACGGGATGCTCGTTGCGGCTTTCGATCTCTGTGATCCGCCGGCTTCGCTTGCCGCCGAATCAATGCCGACCTTATTAACGGTACAAGGCGACGTCACCGATCACGCCAGCGTCGAGGAGGCGGTGAGCTTGGTGCACCAGCGATTCGGAAGCATCGACGTACTGGTTAACAACGCGGGAATAAGTGGGTCCGCGGATGCCGGTGCGTGTCACTTGACGACTGTCGCTGAATGGGAAAGAGTCCTCGCCACCAACGTTCGAGGGCCGTTCCTGTGTACGAGAGCTGTTCTACCGCAAATGATGAAGCAGGGAACCGGTCATATAATCACCATCGCCTCGGTAGCTGGCATGGTCGCCTTTCCGGGGCGTTGCGCGTACACGACATCGAAGGGTGCGGTGATTCAGTTCACCAGATCACTGGCCCTCGATTATGCGCAATACGGCATTCGCGCCAATGCAATCTGCCCGGGAATGGTTGAAACCCCGATGACGCACTGGCGACTTAATCAGCCCCAGTTGAGGTCTGCTATCGAGTCCGAAATTCCCATGGGGCGCGTCGCGCAACCCGGTGAGATCGCCGATGCCGCGTCGCTCCTCGCAGGCGACAGACTTGGCTACATGACCGGACAAACGTTGGTTGTCGATGGAGGATGGACGGTGCATTGATATATGACGTCGCCGCCTGCGAATTGCCGTCGCAAGGAAACGACGGGAAGACCAATCGGCCTTCGTGGCGGTCGACGCGTGTGGCCCGCAATACGTGTACGCCGGACCCACCAGGGCAAATCTTGACCAGCTGGGGGTCATTGTTCGCCGGCTGTGGCCGCGGGACGCGGCGGAGGTCTCAGTCTTTGATGCGGTAACTGTCTCCTTTGAGAGAGAAGGGGTTCGCCAGTAGTCGCGGTCACCCTTATGAAACCCAGGCGCATCTTACGCAGCAGATTTCGAGCCCCGGGGAGGACTGCGCAATTGCACGCCGTCACCTGTCACTGAGAATCGACCTTGGTGCGAACGTCGCGGAGGATCCTCGAAACGCCATTTGATGTATAATCGTCATTATCCATGAAACAAATGGGGCGAAATCACCGACCCGACGACCCTGCCGGTCGAATCGGTTGATCGGCGCGGTCACTTTGGCGGAGCTCTCCGTCGGCCCTCATGTCGCACGTTCCGACGACGAGCGCAAGCGCGCGACAACAGCACCTGCAGCAGGCCGAAGCAGACTTCGCGATTCTGTCGTTCGACGCCGATTGCGCGAGGGCGTTCGGCGGCGTCGCTGCCGCTCTGCGTTCCACCGGGCGTAAGCCTGCGGCACGGGCGTACGACGCACTGATCGCCGCGAGTGCCATCGCGCACGGCCTCGGCCTCTGCACGTGCAATCCGGACGATTTCGCGGAGATTCCACGTTTAGATCTGCACCCGGTACCAATTCCGCGGAACCGAATAGATGCCCCTCATCCAACGCATTACGTCACTGTGACATAATGCGACCATTGGCCCTCAGGCTATTTCGACCCTTACGGGCTGAGGCGCATTCCGTCGGCGGAAGCCAGCCGCATCCGAGCGTCGGACGAGCCGAGACGTGCGAGTCTTATGCGACAACACCGCGAGGCGAATCAGCGCGCTGGCCGCACCGCCGGCCTGCATTGCGAAGACACTGCGCACCTACCGAAAACCCAAGGCACTAAGGCAATTGACCCAACTCGGGTCGGAGGACCTGATTACCGAAGCGGTGCCACCTGACTCTTGCCTTGCCGAAACTGGTGCCGAATCCGGTCTAAGAGCGGAACAGCTTGGCGTAGTCGGATCTGAACGGGTTGTCGCCCAGGAAGTTAGCCGAAGGCGCGGCGTATCCGAGCGCGACCGTATCTCGCGTGCTGATCACCGTGGCATACATCGAGATGGCCTGGATGTATTTGACGAACTGCTCAACGTCCAGGTTGACTTTGTCGCCAAGCGATAGCTGAAGCCCAGGTGCATCAGCTAGGAACTTCTCATCTACGCATCCTGCATTGTGCGCCCAGATGTTTCGGATTGCTTCCGCCTCTTTGAACGCCGCGAGCAGGTTAGGTGGTATGTCGCCGTGACGGTCGAGCAGCTCAAGGATCGCTTCGAACTTCGTTAACGAGGTCTTTCGCTTAGACCGCGACTTGTTGAAGATCTTGGCGCAGTCATTCTCGGCCTCGGCAGCTGACATGGTGCGTGCGAGGACACCCTTGCAGAAGTCCTCAAAGAACGCTTCGAAGCCGGCCCAAATCGCCAATAGCAACAGGCCGCGAAGGTATTCGAACTGAGCGCCAGTATCTTTGACCGGCTTGTTGTGTATGCCGAGAGTGTGTCCCAAGTTGTGGGCGTCGTTGGCGAGTTTGATGCCGCTAAAAGCGGATACGGTGAACTGGGTAACTTCTCCTATGAGCTCGGAAAATCGTTCAAATGCGAGCTGCGCAGGATCTTTAGCCGAGCCACCGTCGGTCATTTTTGGCCCCGTTCGGCTTTAACTCTTTCTTGCAGCTCATACGGCGAAACAGCGTTGGGATATAGGCTATTGAAAGACGTCATGAACATGTTCCCATTTTGATGGCACTCCATCGGCGGTAACCCGTGCTTAGTGCGAAAGCGGTTCAGAACGATTGTGGCGTAGGTGTTTTGCGCCAGGATGTATTTTGCGATCATTAGGCTGTCAATCTTCACGGTCTCGCCAATCGAGATCTGGAGGCCAGGCGCCTGGTCAATCAGATCTTGGTCCGCTTGGCCGCTGTTGTGCGCCCAAACGTTGCGTACCTGCTGTGCTTCCATCAGAGCCTTAGCGAGGTCGATCGGGACTTGGCCGCCGAGATCAGCAAGGCGAAGCTGCTCTTCGTATTTGCCGTCGCCACCTTCGGTTAGCCGTCCGCGCTGACCGTTGACGATCTTGTCGATAATCTCTTTTTGACTGTCGGCCGGGGACAGATTCCTTTCTGCCACCTTCCTTGTTGTCTTGGCGAACTCGGGCTTGGCGAGAAGGGCGGGTTCCGCTCGCAGGGCGGCCTTGGTCGCCTCCTCGATGAACGCTTCGAAAGCTCCCCAAGATGCGAGAAGAGAGAGGACGTAGAGCGTCCGATGTTCCTGAACGATGACGTTCTTACAGGCGTCATAGGTCTTACCGGCGATGATGCCCAACACGCCGTTGATGTGCGCCCAATCTGCCTCGTCGACCGAGTCGACGACGTATCTGAATGCGTGCGGTACCGCCGCCGCGAGCTCCAACGTGTCGTTGAAGATCAGCAACCAACCGTCAAACGCCTTCCATACCTCGGTCTCTAGTGCCTCTATTTCAAGCATGCGACCATTATCTCACGCATTGCAACCGATATTTCTGGCCGCTGTTGATAATCCAAACACGCTCGAACGCATTAATGGAAATGACCAAGTATCAATACTCTAACGACACCGATTAAGTCCTGGTGATCGTTGGAGTTGGCGTCGTAAAGGCTGACGGGACAATCGAAGCCGACGATCCCCTCGAAGTCCCGAACCTAACTTCGGTTGATACCGCGAAGAAGAAAGCGGTAAACAAGAGAGTCCCTACTCGCCCGCAGGAGTCATGGTCTGAAGCTGCGCACCAGAAATTAGGCCGGGAACTGAACAATTGTGCCGTTCGGAAATGTGCCCGGCCGGTTCTGATTCGGACTAGATATCTGGCCAGCAGCCTGCATCGGCCTGAGCGTCTTCGTCTTCACGTGAGTTTCGAGGTACGGCGTCGCGACGACCACGTGCGCGAGCACCGTTTCGATGGTGACGGCCTGACCGCGGAAGTACTCCAACAGGTGCTTGCGCAGCGGCTCGGTGTCGACAACTTCAGCGAAGATCACCTCCTGGTTCGCGAATCGATCCCGGAAGGTGAAGTCGCCGCTCGGTGCGACCTTCCACATCGCTTCCTTCATTCGGCTCATGCCGATCGGTTCTCGAGTGCAGTAGAAGAGGTCGTACACACGTTTGCCGCGGTCGTCGTACATCGTGAAGCTCTGGATGTACGGAAAGTTGCACTCGTCGTGGAGCCTCTGCTTGTACAGGTCGTGGACGAAATCGGCGCTCTCTCCAGGGGCGAGCGTGGCGACACCCTTGAACTCATCTGTCCCGAAGAGGTCTTGAAGCGCCTTGTCGATCTGACCACTGCCCGACCAGCGCACGCTCGCCTCGTTGGCGAAGTAGACCAACATCTCCGCTTTCGGAAAATCCGTCAGACGCTTCAGAATCGCCATCGGTGTGGCTTTAACCCCGACCGGATCGACAAAGGCGAAGGTCGGAGCGAGCTTTGCCTCCTTCTTGTCAATGTCATCGAGGATCTCGGTAGTCAGATCGATGAAAGTTGAGTTGTTGATGTCGATCTTGACGTTCGCTGGCCATGGTTGATGTGCAGCCTGAATCGCCGCGACCTGCTCTCCAAGATGGCTCACACAGCCCTCGTCTTGTTCGTTGAAGAGGAACACGAACTCGGTGCCGCTCATCGTCGCGAACGCCGCATGCTCAATCAGCGTCTGTAGCGCGATGATCGGCGACCCGGGCGAGCCGCCGAGGTACTCGCCGGGGCCGGCGAACGCGTCGTAGTAGATGACCCGCTTGTTCCACCGCGCAATGATTGGAAACCAAGCGCCCAAGTAGCGGCGGAGGAGTGCATGCTTCGCGGCGGTGTGCGGCGGGCATGGACGAAGTTCGAAGGCCTTCTTCGGTTTGGGCGACATCCTGCACCGGCTTTCAGTGTTCGGTTCGGCAGGAACGCTAGTCGGGATGGTCTTCGGCTCGCGGCCGACACGCCTGGGCGCGCGATGCCCGCGGCATCGGCTTGTCGGAGCGCCGCCGTACGCTCAAGGCGTGGCTGACAAGAGTTCGATTGAGTGGACCGAGGCTACGTGGAACCCCACAACGGGGTGTGACCGCATCAGCGCTGGTTGCGACAATTGCTACGCATTGACCCTCGCTAAGCGGCTGAAGGCGATGGGCAATCCGAAGTACCAGCTTGACGGAGACCCGCGGACGAGCGGGCCGGGCTTCGGCGTGCAAGTACATGAGGATGCCTTGGACCTGCCACGTCGGTGGCACAACCCAAGGACCGTCTTCGTCAACAGCATGTCCGACCTGTGGCATGCGCGAGTGCCCGACACCTTCATCAAGCAGGTCTTTGACGTCATGGTCGAGACGCCGCAGCACACCTATCAGCTGCTCACGAAGCGACCGAGGCGACTCGCACGGATGGCCGACAAGTTGCCATGGGCGAGCAATATCTGGATGGGTGTCTCAGTAGAGGACCAGTCCGAGGCGTGGCGGGTCGATGAATTGCGCAAAGTGGCCTCAGCGGTCCGGTTCATTTCAGCGGAGCCTCTCATAGGCCCAGTCGACCTCGACCTCACAGGCATCGATTGGTTGATCGCCGGAGGAGAGTCAGGAGCTAACTACCGGCCGGTAGATGCGATGTGGGTCCGTAACTTGCGGGACCAGTGCGAGCTTGCGGGTGTTGCCTTCTTCTTCAAGCAATGGGGCGGTATCCGTGCGAAGTCAGGCGGTCGCGAGCTGGACGGCCGTACCTGGGACGCGATCCCGGATAGCGCAGAGTTGGCCGAGTCAGGGTCGCGCGAAGTCGGTCGAGCAGCGCTCGGCTGAAGTTCGATCGGAACAGTCAACGTGTCCGCCCGATCGTGAGGCTTCCCCTCGGCTTGTCGCAGGCATACGCAGGTCTCGGTAGTCGCGGATAACCGGCTGCTCAGAGATCAGTCCGGCTGGGCGGATTTGCCGCAGTCGTAGGGTTCCCTCCGTCGTCAGCGGTGTAGTCGCAGGGTTGCGAAAGTGGGTGCGAGACAACGGCCCCATCGACTAAACGCGGCGTCGGTGTTGACGTGCAACGTAGCGAGCGGGCCGGTGCGGGCACCGTCATCGTGTAGTCCGTGGCGGTCGTCAGTCGTGAGGTAGGTCGTCGCCGACCGCATCCTCCTCGCCCTGGTCCTCTGTCGTGTCGAGGGGATCTTCGGACGTGTCGTTGAGGGTGTCAAGGTATTGACGAACGTCGATGACTGGTTGGTGGTTCCTGAAGTCCGGGTCGTGTGCGTTGGGGGCGTGAATCGCGCCCTGCCATGCATCGGCGCTGCGGTATGCCTCGATCGCGCTGAGTACCTGGCTGGGCGGACGGTGCGGATACTCGTCGGTGACTAGACCCGGGTTGTCTCCGTCCCCGAATGCTTTGGCGAGCAGCTGTTCAGGAGTGTCCGCCTCCAGCGGCCTGGCGATCGCGAACACCGGGTAGGGCCGGCCACCCCACACCCCTTTGAGGGAATGTGTTCCGAGGAGGTACGCGACACGGTCGCGCTTGGTGCGGTCGTCGTTGTAATGCTTGAACAGAAGGTGCGCGACCTCGACGGTCAGTACGAAGTAGCTGCGTGCAGCGAACTTGAGGACGCGGAAGCCGGTGTCGATGCTCGGGCCCACGTAGTCCATTGCGAAGTTGATCGCGAAGTCCCCCGTTGTGTCGGCGCGGTTGAGCGTCGCTTCGTTCGTTTCCTGCACATCGATTTGCGTTCCGTCGTCGGAGATCTGGACCGTACGTGGGATTGCCACTCGGCGGTCAGGTGCTGGGACAGTTGCCAGGAACGCTCCGCCTTTGAGCGTCATCGGCGTCTTTTCGAGCAGGTGTTGGACCTCGAACTCGAGCATTGTGGCCGTCCACGCGTCGATGGCGTCGCTGCACTCTTGCTCTGATTGGATCTGCGCCGAGAAGATCAACTCGTCGCCGATGGCCTTCCACAGCGACAGACGATCCTTCAAATCTGGGTATTTCTCAGTGATCCTGTTGGCCAGCAGCGAGGGGAACTCGCTGTAGAAGGCGAGGAAGGTCGCAATCCATTCGCCCTCGCGCTTCTGCTTGAACTGGGTTGAGTTCTGCAGGTCGCAGGACAGGAAAAGGATGGAGCCGTCTTCGTTGAGGCCAACCGCCATCAGGTAGGAAGACCGAGATACTCGGCACGGACCTTCGCCGCCGGGACTGACACCGCAAAGTGCTGAGCGACCGCCGCGATGTTGCCGTCCATCCGGACGAAAACGTTGTGGAAGTGGTCGGCGGGCATCAAGAGGTTCGACGCGAACACGTTCGCCTGAGTCTCGGCGACGTTGCGGCCCAACCGGGTGAACGTGGATGGCCGCTCACCGACGCGATGACTGGAAGGGGCTCGGTAGTGCAGGAAGTAGTGACCAAGCTCGTGAGCAATCGTGAACCTGTCACGCAGCTGTGAGGTGTGCGTGGGGATGATCACCGTGAAGTCGCCTGGATCCCGCACTTCGAGCGACTCAGGGCGGTTGTCGAACTCGATCTGACCGCCAAGCTTCTTGAGCAGCTCATGCACATCGACGTATCCGTGCTCGTCGATGACTGTGTGCGCCTGGGCGATCTCCTCGGCGTACGTCGCGATCGCCGAGTACGAAAGTGTGGATCGCGGCGCCTCGACCGCACCTTCACTCATCACGCTCATCGCCATACCTCCGCCTACATCATCCCGCACTAGTGGGCGACCCGTAACGCGAGTTGCATCTCACATGAGCCCCTCTGTGGCCCGGGTGACAAGGGTCTTCGCTAACGCATACAGCGGAGACTATCGCCTCATGCTAGCCGCCAGGACTCGACACTCAGCCGATCGCGACGACCTCAGCTTGAAACGGGGCATGGACATCTTCAGGGGCCCGGATGCGGCCATGTGGCGACGGTCAGACAACCCGATCATCTGGCGCGCCGCCGGCGCGCTCGGTCAGCGCGAATGCGAGCACCACTGGCGTTCATCCGCCATGTCGCGAGCGTGAGGCTCACCTCGAAGGTCTCGGCCACCTGGTCATCGGTCCAATTACGCAAAGCGGCGCGGTGAGCCGACTCAGTCGGCACGAGAAGCTCTCCGGCAAGTTCGCTTGCTTCGAGCTCGAGGATCGGCGACGCAGCCGATCGACATTCGTTCCCTAGGGAGAGCAAGACATTGCCCTCGTGTTCCAGGAGCACGTGACCCATCTCGTGCGCGACGGTCGACCGACGACGGGGTCGTCGGTGAGCGTCGTTCTCGACGATGACGCGCCCAGTTCCGTCCGGGATCAAGCTGGCCGAGAACCGGTCGGCCCCCGCTTCGGTGAAGTGCTCGTAAGCCTGCTGGCCACAACCGATGTGGCTGATGCCCAGGACGGGGATGCCCCACCTCTCGGCGTGTAGGTAGGGGTCGTAGGCGGTGAACAGGTCGAGACCGAGTTCCCGGCGCTCCTCGCGCGCAATCTTCTGCGCCATTGCTCGGAAGCCGTGTCGCAGACGTGTCACCTAACCATTGTCTCGCACGGCGCGTATGTGTCGCAAAGTGGATTCCACAACGTCCTGCAGATGCCTGCGGTCGTCTTCGTCGAGGTCCTTATGGGCTCGCAGCAGTAGGCTGACCTCGGTCGCCAGATCTCCCTCCGTCCGCCGCTCCCCGGTCGTCGCCGACATGAACGTCTCGGCGCTCACGCCAAGCCACTGGACTAGCGCAACAAATCCGTCGAGATCTGGTCGTTGGTGATTCGCCATGCGGCTGAGGAGGGACGGACTAACTCCGGCGTCTCCAGCAACCTGTCGCCACGACATCCCGCGGTCTCTGCGGGCGGCATCCAGTGCCGCGTACAGCCCCGCAACGTCAACCTTGCCCGTCACTACCGCCCTCTCGCTCGTCGAAATTTCAGTATCGACACATATTGCAGAATCGAGACGTGCTTGATAGCGTCTCTCGTGTGTCGATTGTGCAACATGTTCTGAATTCACAAGACACCGATGCAGTTTTGGTAGCCCACAACCGGAAGGACGAAACGTCGTGACGATTTCTCACGCTGACACCGGCAACACCGAAGGCACGACCATCGCCGCCAAGCGGCACGGACATGACTGGCTCGAACTGCGGGTCTTCGCGCCTCGGGACCCCGAAGAGCGGGTCTTCGTGTTCGACGGTTCCGAAAATGTCGGAAAAGCGGCCGCCGACGTCGCTGCCGCGTTCGGCTATGCCGAGGGGAACCACACGTTCGAAACCCGCACCGACGATGTTCTAGATCGGTCTCACACCCTGCTCGTCGCGGGCGTGCGCACTGGTGATCTCCTGGAGTTGATCGACGTCGGCGGCGGCGTGTAGCGATGACCGCCATCGTTGAACGAGCGGTGTTGACAGCCGAGGCACCCGCGATAATGGCATGGGCAGCCCGCGCCGATTGGACAGTCCGCTTCGACGCCGATGGCAGGACCTTGACAGCGTCGACGATCCACCCAGTCACGCGAACGGTCGTTGTCTTCCACGCTGACCTCGAGGGATATCCGGCGATTCCGCCGGCGTGGTCGTGCCGCAACGCCGATGGCGCCGTGACGCCGTCGGCGTTTCCCCTCCCAGGGTCGAGGACCGGGATTCCCGGTTCGATATTCCACGCGGCGATGCTGATCTGCGCTCCGTGGAACAGACTCGCGTACGGCGTTCACGGCGGCCCGCATACCGACTGGACCGTACTCACCGAATGGAAGACCGTGCCGGGCGGCGTGACCAAGGCCCACACGCTAGCCGACATGCTGTCGGCGATCGCCCTCAACCTTGCCGCAAGCCCCGGAACCGCAGCGCCATGACTGTCCACCGCCGCACACCCCTCCCCACGGCCACCGCGCGCGGGCAATTGCTGGTCGCCGAACAAATCCTCGCGCCGACCACCCGCTCGCTGCGCGCCAGTTTCGGTCCTGACGGCCCCCACGAAGGCCTGGTCCTCTGGCTGGGCCGCACCGTCGGATCAACGACCTTGGCAGTGTCCGTCGTCTGCCCTCCCGCCCGCACCGGACGCGGTTACGTGCTCCTCGACGAGCACGCGGTGGCGTTGGCGGCTCGGGCCGCACGCAGCTACGGACTGGGTGTCGTTGCACAAGTGCACAGCCACCCCGGTCGCGACACGCGCCACTCCGACGGTGACGACCATCTAGTGCTGATGCCGTTTCCGGACATGTTTTCCCTCGTGGTCGCGGACTATGGCCAGGGCGACCTTCACCCGTCCCGAGGAGCGGGTCTCCACCAGTACCAAGACGGCCAGTGGGTGCAGGTGATCGACGACGACGCCATGACCGTCGTGCCCTCATCGCCGGCGCACGCCAACACGATAGGGAGCGCGCAGCTCACGTGAACGTTGACGACATCGAAACCTTCTACCGCGCGCGCGACGCCCGGACAACGCAGTACGGCGGCAATAACTGCGCGTTAGAGACGGAAATTGTTCTCATCTGTGGCGAAGTGGCCAACACCCGTCCGGGCCAGGCCGCCGTCCTCGCGATGGTGAACATGATGGCCCGAACGCACCGTCGCTTCACCGTCAGCGTGCCGACGGCGAAGCTCGTCGCCAGGTCGCTGATCACCGCGTCATCCCTGGAGGAAGCCGTGGTGCGCACGGTCCTCGCCATAAACCCAGCAGCACACCTCGTCGTCAACGGCGTGCGCCTAGATGCCAATGCTGTTAGCACCGCAGCCGTCCGCCGCGTTTCGCTCGGGGTCGATACCGCCGCCGACGCCGACGTTCACATCGGCTGGTCCGGGGGACGCGGACTAGTGTCGACGCGCCGGATGGACGTCGGTTCTGAGGAAACCGATGTGCTCGGCGCAGCCACGGCGGCGTGCATGGGGGTACACGCACTCTTCGAGCTCAGTCACGGACGCCGCGTCCACGCATGCGCACTGAACCTCGCCGAACGTCGCAGCTGCGAACTGGACACTCTGTCGCCATGCAGATCCTGGACGCGCGATGCCGCGATAGGTGACAGCACGATAACCGGACCCATCGACGTGGGAGACGTGGCGGTGATCGGGGCCGGAGCCGTTGCGCACGGACTCGGCTGGTGGGCTCAGGAGTTCGGCCACCTCGGCACCTGGGCGACGATCGACGGCGACGTCGCCGATATTTCGAACACCAACCGATGTATGGGGATGACGGCCTCAGACGCCGGATGGCCCGCCGGATTGCCGACTTCCCAACCCGGTACGAAGGCCGACATCCTGGCGGGCCTCCTCAGCGGACCGCCGGTGGCGATGTGGTTTGACCAGTGGATCGCGACCGGCCCCGAACGACGTGACTTACTGCTGCCCCTAGCCAACGAGCGGGGAGTGCGAGCCCACGCAGCCGCGCTCGGTGAGCCGATCCTGCTACACGCCACCACATCCGCGTCGTGGACGGCCGAGCTGCACCGCCACGTGCCCAGCGTCGACGACTGCCCGACCTGCCGTCTACCGGGACGTGCCACGCCGCAATTCGCGTGCTCAACAGGACCCGCGAGCCCGGACCCAGGCTCGGCCGACGCGGCGCTACCGTTCCTCTCCGCCGCCGCCGGCTTGCTGTTGATCGTCGCGATGCAGCAATTGACCACTGCCGACTCCCCTGTCGCAGGCCGTCACAATCACTTCCGGCTGTGTTTCGAGCGCGGTGTTCGGCTGCGCCGATCCGTGCACCCAGGCCGCTGCCCGCACACATTGACGCGCGCGGCACGCAGAGCTGTGCAGGCGAGTGAGCCCCGACGGTTCGACCGACTTGACGTAGAGGCCAACACACGATGACGACAATCCGCCCGAATAAGCGTCTCGGGTTCAGCGCGACGAACCTGCCTTCGCCGATGAGCTGAGATCGCCTGTCTCCATGCGAATCCCAAGCGGATCATTTGTTATCGGTAGTCCGTACCTATCACGCGAAGTGGAAACATTCGGGCGCACAAGGCAAAGGAAGCCGGCTGCCAGAACGCCGATAACTGCCGAGAATGTCAGGTGAGCGTAAGTCGCGGCATATCCCGGGGCGCCAACGGCTTTGGATACGCAGCCATCAACCGGAGCGCCGTAGCATCCCCTTTATTGCCCTCAAGCGTCTGCCGTAGCTACCGGCGGCTCTGGCCGGGTCCACACAGCTCGGTCGTGGAATTGTGCGGGCGATGAAGCGCTTGTTCGGTTGATGGCTGTCCTGTGCGGCTGAACGCCGTGAAAGCCACCGCGTGCGGAAACGCTTCGCCGCCGCGGCGGCCGCAGTCCACAGGTAACAGTGATCGACCTGTTCGACTGGTCGGTTGCCGCGAATGCTCAATACCGGTAATATAACCGGTACCAGAACCGGAAGTTAGGGAGTCTCATGGCGGCCACATTGGACCGGGCGGTCGAAGCCACTGAAATCGTCGATGCGCTGAAGCCGTTTGGCGTCACTCAGATCGATATCGCCGCGGCCACGCAGGTCTCTGACCGGGCCGTGCGCGGCTGGCGAACCGGCGACATACGCCCCGACCGATACGACCGGCTCGCGGAACTCCGCGACCTCGTCCTGCTGCTGTCAGACTCGCTTACCTCTCGAGGCGTCGGCCAGTGGCTGCACGCGAAGAATCGCCTCCTGGGCGGCGAGCGCCCTATCGACGTGCTCGCTAAGGAGGGCTACGAGCAGGTGCGTCGTGCGGCCGAATCCTTTATCGACGGTTCCTACGTGTGACGCTCGCCGGCGCGGTCTCGACCGCACCGCGACGCACGCTGACCGGGAAATTCTGGCACCAGGGCCCCACACGACACCCGCTCGTATCGTGTCGCGACCCGGCCGCGGGGCCTGGCCGTTACCACCGAACCGGCGACCCGGGGGTTTGGTATGCCTCCAACCGGGAGCAAGGTGCATGGGCGGAGCTCTTCCGACATTTTCTCGATGAAGGCATCGACCCCTTCGAGATTCGGCGCCGCATTGGTCGTGTGTCGGTCGACCTTCAGGTACTCGATCTCACCGACGAGCAGACCCGTTCCCATCTTGGGGTGGACGAAACAGATCTCGTGGCGGAGGACTATGTCATCACCCAGGCCATTGCCGCAGCCGCCCGCGATGCTGGCTTTGACGCGGTGTTGGCCCCGGCAGCCGCGTTGCCTGGCTGTCAGACGTTGGCAGTGTTCGTTCACGCGTTGCCCAACGTCGAAGCAGAGCGATCAGAAGTCCGCCAACCTCCTCCGCGGCTCGCTGACCTCCTTGCGGTGATTCGACCACACGGAGATGTGCCCACTGCTGTTCGTCGATTGCTCAAGACACTGGAACGAATTGGGGCCGAAGAGATTCGGCGTCGACGCCGCTGAATTGACGCGTAGCGCCAGTTGATAATCGGCACCAAATCCGCCCAAAGCCAAAGGGACGCACACTAATATGTCGCACAACCGGCACCTCTCGACGGGATGTTCTGGCAAGTTCAAAACTATATCGACGTAAGCAGCCCGCGGCCTCGCCGTAGAGGCGAACCATGGGAGTCCTGTTCCTGTAACGCAGGCTCATTCGGTTCGGTCCAAGTCAGTCGTCGTTGGCACCGGCCAGCGCCCGTTTGATCGTGGAGACTGAGACGCCCAGCTGGGCGGCGATGAAGGGCGGCTTTTCGCCGTAGCTGTGCATTCGGCAGGCAAGTGCTGCCTGGTAGGAGTCCAGTGCCCGGGGGCGTCCGGTACTGGCACGCCCGGGGGGCGGCTGTCGGGTGGGGGCGAGGTCGGCTAGTGGCAGCATCATCACTCGCGGCAGGATCGGGAATTGCCGGCCATGGTCGCGGTTGCGGCTGTCGGCCTTCATCCGCGTGTAGACCACCCGTGCGAGGCGGCGCTTGAGGGAGCGTAGCGCCCGCTGGCGGCTGTCGCCCTCATCGAGCCGACGCTGGAAGTAATCCCGCCCAGGGCCGGCGTGGGTGAGCTGGACCATGGCGATGCGATGTAACGCAACATTGAGCTGGCGGTTGCCATGCCGGATGGGCCGCAGCCGGCGGGTGGTATCCCCCGACCAGTGCGGGATGGGCGCCACCCCGGTGTGGCGAGCGAAGGCAGCTTCGCTCTTGAACCGATCGATCCCGGCGACCTCGGCCACGATCTTGGCGGCCGTCAGACTCCCGCAGCCCGGGATACCCAGCAGCGCGGGCGCCACCTCGCGGACCCGCCCTGCGATGCGGCGCTCAAGCGCCCGCGCGGCGTCGATGAGCCCAACGATCTCGTTGAATTCGTCGCGGGCGAGTTCGGCGAGCAGCCCGTGCTGGGTGGCTAGCCACTCTCCCAGCTCATCGCGGGGTTTTTTGTTCTCCCAGTTGCGAGGCTCCGCCCAGGCCGGGTCGAGTTGGTGGATCCGGTCGAGCATGCGGCTATTGAGGGCGACGCGGTGCTGCACGAGGTCCTCACGGCGGTCCACGAGCAGCCGAAGTTCCATCGAGCACGCGTCGTGACAGGCCACCGGCAGGTCGGGTTCGCGCAGCACTGCCCGCGCCACGGCCAGGGCGTCGATGGGGTCGGACTTGCCCAGCTCGCGTGAGGAAGCACGCGAGCGACTCATTAGATGCGGAGGCACCCGGATCACCTTCTGCCCCCCGGCGAGCAGGTCATGCTCGAGCCGTGCGGTCAGGTTGCGGCAGTCTTCCACCCCCCACACCACGTCGCGGCCAAACCGCGCTCGCGCCCACCGCAGTGCCTCACCGTGACCCTCACTGGTCGTCGCCACGGTCAGCTGAGCGAGCTTGCGGCCCAGCGGATTCACCGCGACCAGAGTGTGGCTGCGTTTGTGAGCGTCGACGCCAATGACCGTGTCCACGGCTCACAAACTCCCCAGTAGGCGGTGGTGGAGCCGGCAGCGGATAGGGCTGCCCGGTGCCGGCATGCCTCCATAGAAACCAACCAGGCGGTGGCACGCATCCAAGTTGGCCAGACGCCGGGCATCGCCCACGGGGTCTGTGTCGCCCCGCGGTCTCGACAGGAATAGACGCTTGTCGTTTACCATCGCCTCACCCGCGTCCGAGCGACCCGCCGACACTAGATTCACAAGCCAGCCCCGCGGCGGCACCAGGTCAAGAAGTCAGCACCGGCCTCTCGAGACATAGAAAGAGTTTCCCGCCACGGCCACCTCTTAAACGGCGGGATGGCTTGAGCGTTATCGCATTGCCCAACAATCAAACCCCGGCTGCCACATGGACCTTCGGTATGGGCGGTTCGCTCCGACCATCGATGGATGAACAGCCGACGTCGCTTACCGTCGGTGCCGGGCGCGCGTCGCGCTCGAATAGTGCTGCCAGCACCTCTATTTCAGCATCAGCGGGCAACGCCGACAGCGGACAAGCCATGTTGCGTATGTTGCTGAACACTCACGATGTGAGTCCACCATCAGGACCCAATCCCCGCCTAACTCCCACCTTGCTTCTGCTCCACTGAGAGGGTCAGGGTGCCGCTTGCACGCAGGCACTCGTTTGCAGTGGGTCAGCTGCCCGCCCGGCGATGCCCGGGATGCCGTCCTGGGCCACGAACAGTGACGGCCCCGATGTCGCTGACACCCCAACGGCCCAGAAGACGGACAGTCCTGGGGGCTCCATTGCGGACGTAACGCGCTTGCGAAATCTGTTGCACAGCAGGCATTTAGCCGGTAATATGTTGCCTATAAGCAACATTACTGAAAGGGAAATCCTGGTGAAGACCCGGTCCACCGAAGTGCATGTGACCCCCGCGGCGCTGGTTAGCCACACGATAATTCGAGTCCAGGGCGACCAGGACGGCGACATCGCCGTACACCACGCCTGCTCCCCCAGCGCCCGCCTGCGCCTGCAGTGGGGCGGACTATTAATGACGATGCACTCAGCCCAGGCGATCCAGGGAGTGCTGGAGGGATTCTGCGCAGCACGCTCGGCGATGTCCCTCATCCCTCGCCGGATCCCGGCGCCCACACCGGCGACGGCCGATCGGTTCGCGCTCCCGACAGTCGCCATCGACTGGATGCGCCGCCCCGCCTACGCAGTCGTGCCCCGCCACGAGCTGTCGCGGGATCGAGCGCGCCAGCTCCGCTGGCTCGACCTGCACATGGGGCCGGTCACGTTCCAGATTCTCGATCAGGAGGGCGGCACCGCCGCCGTGGAGCTGCTGACCACAGCTCACCGCACCGGTGCGCAGGTCTTCCTGGACGGCCCGGACTTCGCCGCCGACCCCGCCGAGCGCGACCACACGCCGCCACCGGCCTGACCCGGTTATCCGCAACCGGGACGCGTTATCCACAACTAAGGCAAAGCCGGGCCCGTTATCCACAGCACTGGAGGGACGGGCTCGGCTTTCCGCGCGTGGCAGTCACACTCGGCCCAGATCCCCCATGCTGAGGAGACAGCCGCCATGTCTACCGTTCCGTGGTCGTTGACCACGACAACCGCTGATCGCGTCAGCACAGTCATCGGTCGCGCCGACAATCACCAGGCCGCGATAACGGCCGTTCTGGTCACCGCGCTGGAGGCGATACACACTGCCTGGATCAGCGAGTCACCGGAGGTCCCGCGCTACGAACTGCGTGCTGACAACACGCTGGTGGCGCTGGTCCAGACGGGCAGCGACGACCAGTGCCGCCCCGATCACGCGGACGCTGCCGCGCTGATTGCGCGGATCGACACCGCACGAACTCTTACCGTGTCGCCTTACTGACCGTCTGGGTCTTTAGCAGGGCTGCGGGGTCGACGCCGAGGCCGCGCGCCAGATGGACCAACACCACCACGGTGGGGCTTTTGCGGCCGCCTTCGATGTGATTGAGATGGGGCCGCCCGATGCCTGCACGTTCGGCGAGCTGTGCCTGGGTCAGCCCAGCGGCGGTGCGGTGTTCGCGTATCGCCGCGCCCAGGGCGGCGAGGATCGCGGAGCCGTCGTCGGTGGCGGCGCGGTCCATGCTCGACTCCCTCCACCGGCGTAGCCCATAGGATACACCGCTGCAAGTGGGACGGTTGAGCACAGCACGCCATCAGTGGTCGCCTCCTGCCAAGATTCGTCGAAGCCGGGCCGAGCCCTTGTCCTCGACGAACGCAGTGCGCACGACGACGAAGCGCTCCAGAGTGCCGTGGCGGCGATTGGATCTCGCCCGCACTCGAAGTCTCGGCTCGAGGCGTGTGTAGGCCGGCGGAGCGCGATCGCGCCGCCACCGATGCTGTCGCACATCACAACCACTGTCGGGCAGTCGGTTTCGACTGTTCGCGAGATCTGCTCGCCACCCATTGTCATCCAGGGTCCCTTCGCATCGCGCCAGACGTGTTGCCTATAAGCTACCCATTGATGTATCCTATAAGCAACAGATTCGGATCGACTGAGATGAGGAACCTCCATGACCACCACCGCCGAGCTGGTTCACCTTGACCCGGCCACCCTCGACACCGGCGAGAACGTTCGCCTGGACCCCCGCCTGGACCGTGATTTCCTGGCTTCCATCGAGGCGCATGGTGTGCTGGCCCCGGTGACCGCGGTACGCCTGGACGACGGCTCTGTGGTGTTGCGCGACGGTCAGCGACGCACTCAGGCTGCACGTCAGCTCGGTGTGCGGACCATTCCGGTCTATGTCCACCCCGACGAGGGTGACGAGAGCACGCGGGGCAGCCGCCGGGTCATCGAGCAGATTGTGCTCAATGACCACCGCGCGCAGTTGACCGACGCCGAGCGGGCCCGTGGCATCAACCAGTTGCTCCTCGACGGGGTCTCCCCCGCCACGGTGGCCAAGGAACTGTCGATCACCAAAGACGCTGTGGCGGCAGCAAAAGTTGCCATCAACTCGGACACGGCGATGAGTGCCCTGGACGCCGGACAGCTCACCCTGGTGGAGGCCACGTGCTTCGTCGAGTTCGACGGCGACGACAACGCCCAAGCTGACCTGCTCACGGTCGCAGGCACCAACCAATTCGACCATCGAGTTGCCCAACTGCGCGCCGAACGAGAGGAACGTCGCCGCTACGCGGAAGCGGCCCACGAATACGCCGCCAAGGGATATGCGGTCCTTGACAAGCGACCCGGCTGGTACGACAAGACCCACATCGCGGCCCACAACCTCAAAGACAGCTCCGGTGCGAACCTGACCGATGAAGCGGTCGCGGCGATGGCCCCCACACATTGGGCTGTGTGGCTCGATACCGCCGAGGTCTACCTCGACGTCGAGACCGGCACCGTCGTCGACGAGGACGACATCGACTTCGATACTGCTGATAGCCCCGACCTGGAACCGGACGAAGGACTCCGGCACTTCCGAACCGTCACCGAGGGAACAGTTTTCGAGGCGCACTACTTCTGCACCGACCTGGCCGGCGCGGCGGTGACCATGCCTGAATGGCTGGCACGCCAGCACGGCGTCGACCCCGACACCCTCGCCGACGCCAGTGACCCCGATGGTGCCGATGATCGCGAGCGTGCCCGCGAAGAACAGGCCGACAAGGAGCGCGCAGAGCGGCGCAAGCTCATCGCCCTCAACAAGTTGGGACAAGCGGCGGCGACGGTGCGACGAGAATGGGTGCGCGACAAGCTGCTGTCTCGCAAGACCGCCCCCAAAGGGTCAGCCCTCTACCTGGCTGAGGTCATTGTGAACAGACCGGACCTGTTCAACGACTACCACGGCCAGAAGCTGGCCCCCGAGTTGCTGGGGCTGTCCGACAAGGAATCACCGAAAGCCGCAGTCGCCGCACTGCCCGCCACCGGCGACGGCCGAGCCTTGGTGATCCTGCTCGCCATGGTGCTGGCCACCACCGAAGCCCGGACAGCCAAGGACGCCTGGCGAGCACCCCAGGAGAGCACCAAGAGCTACCTGCGATTCCTGGAAGACAACGGCTATCCGCTCAGTGACATCGAGCACGTGATCCTGGGTACGCGCAAGTCCGGCGTCGTGTACCGACAGGCCTGCACGACCGACTGAATCGCACACGGCCCTGAAGGGACCCCGGGGGAGAACCATCTCTCCCCGGGGTCCTCCATCATGCGGCGCCCGAATAACGCAATGAATTTCCCATTTGTCGCCCGAATCCTAGTGTGAATTAGTGCGCCCACCTAGTGCCACAATTGAGCCTAAATAATGGCTATTTACTCGCCCAAATCGCCGCATTGAATTGATCGCATATCCGTTGATTTATCGCCATCTAGCAATTACGATACGAATATCAGTTAAGTTCCGAATCTCCGTTATTCAGGAGGGCGAAATGAGCACCACCGCCACGGTCACCGTGTACGCCAAGCCTGCCTGCGTCCAGTGCACCATGACCTACAAGGCTCTAGACCGGCACGGCATCGCCTACGACGTCGTGGACATCAGCACCGTCCCCGAGGCCCGCGACTACGTCATGGCCCTCGGTTACCTGCAAGCCCCCGTTGTCGCGGCCGGCGACGACCGCTGGTCGGGGTTCCGGCCGGACCGAATCACCGTCCTGGCCACCGCCGCACAGCTCACCCAGCCCAGTCGACAGACACCCTCTAGCGCCCAGGAGCACCCTCATGTACAGGCTGACCATCGACGACCATGGCCGCGACGTCATCACGCAGCACGACACCTCCACAGCCGCCCAGGCCGCCTTGCACGCCTATCTGGTGCTCTCGGACTACTACTACCGGCCCACTCAGCTCAGCGCCTCGCACGCCGCGTTCGAGCTGGTGTCGCTAGCCCAGGGGCATCCTCGTGTCGTCGGGTTCGCCACCATCGAGCCCTATTCCGGCATCGACGCCCTCCGCGACCTCGAGGCCGTGTTCGCTAGCGCCGTCGGTGCGCTCGCCTCGTAGAAAAACCACACATGACGTCCCGCGTGCGGCGCACACCGCGCGGCGGACGGTGATGGCTCAGGGACGGATACTCATCGAACGGGCAGCACCGGCAATGGCTGGGCCCCCACGGCTCAGCATCTCTGAGGTACCAGTGTGGCTCGGTGCCACCACCGCGCTGCCTCTGTGACGCCGCCATCCTTTACAACGCGGCGAATCGTCGGTGTGAACCAGACTTTTGCATTGTTGGCTGCGAAGCTCGCAGCGCGCCGCTGCGACACCGTGCGCCACGCCGCTCATCCCCTCGACCCATGGGGACGCCATCGCCGCTGCGATGGCTGGGGTCCTCGAGGCTCACCACAGGGTCGGCTGATCACCCAGCAAGGCCGCCTGCACCGCATCGGCATCCCAACCATGGCGCACCGCTTCGCGTAATGCCACCGAGCGTTCCCGCCGCAAGCCTCGACTATCGAAGCGCCGCACCGCATATCGGCCGCCGCCACGACGCATCCGCGCCATCCGTTCCATGTTGTCACCCTGTGAGCCGGATACGACGTGCTGGTGGGGGTCTGTGGCAGATGCGATCTTGACGCACACCGGGTTGTCGCATTCGTGCAGACCCAGCACCCCAGCGGACACCACACCGGATCCGATCGCCAACGCGTATCGGTGCGGACGAACGCACAACCCCGACCCCCCTCGGGTGAGATAGAAGCGACCGTAACCATCGGCACCAATCGCGCCGGTCCAAATATCACAATCCGAAGTCATTGGCCCACACACGATGTGGCTGCGAAAGCGGGCGATCTCAGCACCGTGAACACGGCGATCAACGACCAGCTCTCCCGCGCTTCTCATGGCCGTGAACCTAGCCCTAGCCACTGACATACTCGCCGCTGCTCACCACGGGCCGCTGCGATAGGTGTCCAAGCCCCTCCGCTGCGGTCACGGAACCGTCGCCAGATCGAGGACCCTGCGCCACGCGAGCCACTCACGGCGCTGGCTGCCGCCACACGTTGCGCACCGCCCCGCCGCACGTCGTCGTCGGCCACACATCACACCGACGCCCCGGACGGCGACTGGCTCCCACTGACGCCACCAGCCCCCAGGCGATCGGTAACCTCATCCCCGGCGCCTAGTGCATGCGAATCATCCTCGGCCACCGTCGTTTCGCCCTTCGGTGCGTGCCGCAGCATGGTGCGGACCACCCCGATCCCCACGTCTGTCTGTTCGGCGACGGTCGTCAGCGTCTCACCCCGGCCCTGCATCCGTACGACCGCCGCGCCGGCCTTGGCCCGCTGCACGGCCATCCGCTTGGCCGCTTCGGCGTCGACCTGCTCACGCAGCTGAGTCAGGCGGTGCTTCTTCCAGGTTTCGATCTCAGCGATCTTGCCCACCGCCACCAGAAAGTCGGCGGCATCGTCGATGTTCGCCTTGTCGCGCGCAGCGCGGGCTTCGTTGGCGCGCCGGGTTGCTTCGCGTGCCCGTCGCCGGGCCGCCACCTTGGATGTTCCGCTAGCTGTCATGGTTCGCCGACTTTAAAAGCCTGCGGGCCGAGTGGGCCACCACCACAGCCACATTCGCCATCTGTCAAATTTTCGCAGCTGTTTGCACCTCACTGCTGCGTGTGCCCTCACCTCAGCCGCCACCCACACGTCACCAACCTCCGCACGACCCGCCAGGCCCCTGCCCTCAACTGCCCTTCTCCAGCCCACCGACACACCACACACCTCTTGCACTCAGGGGACGGGGCTCTTAAGGCTTTTCTAAGAACTCCCGGTTTGGTGGTGGCTTCGCCAGCCGCGCAGTTCGTAGCGTGCGGCAGATGCGGACGGCTGGGTGCGCGTCATGGTGATGACGCTGCACAAACTCACCGCCGGGGACGGATACCTGTACCTGGTGCGTCAGGTCGCCGCCGCAGACAGCACCCAGCGGGGCCGTTCCACGCTGGCTGACTACTACTCGGCCAAGGGCGAATCACCGGGTCGGTGGATGGGCCGCGGCTTGGCCGCTCTATCTGATAGCGGGCGTTGTGATGTGAGTCCTGAAGTCCGCCAGGACATCTGGGCTGTCGAAGAGGGCTCGGGAGTCAGCGAGGCGCAAATGCGTGCTCTCTATGGGGAGGGCCTGCACCCCAACGCTGAGCGCATCGAGACCTACGTCGCCGGCCGCGGTATGGGCACCCAGCGGGCGGCCAGCCGCCTGGGACGAAAGTTCTTGGTCTGTGATCGCGAGCCGGAATTCGCGCGGCGATTAGCGCTCGCCTTCCGCGACCACAATGCCGAAAACGGTGTGCATTGGAACGCCACCATCGATCCGCAGATCCGCGCGCAGATCCGCACCGGGGTCGCCCGGGAACTCTTCGCCGAAGAGTACGGCCGCGCACCGGCCGATGACCGCGAGCTGTCGGGATTCATCGCCCGCAATACCCGGGCACGCACCACCGCCGTCGCCGGCTACGACCTGACATTCTCGCCGGTGAAGTCGGTGTCGGCGCTGTGGGCAATCGCCCCGCTGGCTGTCGCTGAACAGATCGAAGCTGCCCACGATGCGGCAGTCGCAGAGGTGCTGGAGTGGCTGCAGGATCAGGCAGCGTTCACCCGCACCGGCGCGGGCGGCGTCGCCCAGGTCGACACCGAAGGGCTCATCGCCGCGGCGTTCACCCACCGAGATTCGCGCGCCGGTGACCCGGACTTGCATACTCACGTCGCCATCTCCAACAAGGTGTCCCACGTCGATGCCATTGGGGTGCGGCGGTGGCTCGCACTGGACGGTCAGCCGCTGCACCGGGTGACGGTCGCGGCGTCGGAGTTGTACAACACCCGCCTCGAAGCGCACGTGATTGGCAGCCTCGGTGTGCAGTTCGTCGAAACTTCACGCGGACACGCAAAGCGACCGGTCCGCGAGATCGACGGCATGTCAGCGGAATTGATGTCGCGCTGGTCGAGTCGGCGTGCGGCAATCGAGGCCCGCACCGCTGAGCTCGCCAAGCAATTCCAGACCGATCATGGCCGCGAACCCACCCACGTCGAGATCATCGCCCTAGCCCAACAAGCCACGCTGGAATCACGCGAGGCCAAGCATGAGCCGCGCTCGCTGGCCGAGCAGCGCCACGTCTGGCGCACCCAGGCTGTGGAGGCCCTGGGGCGCAACGGCGTGCACCACATGCTGGCCACGGTTCTGGGAGGGCTGAACCGTGCCAGAAACAGACCCGTCGTCGACAACGACTGGATCGTGTCGCGCGCTGGGGAATTGATTGCAACGGTGTCGGAGTCGCGCTCCACATGGCAGCGCCACCATGTGCGCGCGGAGGCTTTGAGGATCGCGCGCTGCCACGACGTGGCGCGCGATGTCGCCTTGGTCGAACAGCTCACCGATATCGCGTTGGGAGAGGCGTTTTCGGTGCCGCATGCCCGTGTCACCGACACCGAGCTCGGTGAGCCTGTCGCGTTGCGTCGCCGCGACGGCGCCAGCGTCTACAGCCGACACGGTGTGGCGCTTTACACCAGCGGCGAAACCTTGGCCGCCGAGCGGCGCATTCTGAGCGCGGTGCACCGATGCGACGGTCGCACTACCAGCGCCGCCGATATCGCTCTGGCACTTGCTGATTCGGCGGCACGAGGACGCACCCTCAACCCCGGCCAGGCCGCGCTGGTCTCGGAGATGGGGACCTGCGGGCGGCGTGTCGCACTGGCCCTGGCTCCCGCGGGGACCGGCAAAACCACCGCCATGGCGGCGTTGGCTCACGCATGGCGCAGCTCGGGCGGACATGTCATCGGTTTGGCTCCGACCGCTGATGCCGCGATCGTGCTTGGCGAGGACCTCGGGGCGACCACCGACACCCTCGACAAATACGTCTTCTCCGCCGACCCGGTCAACCGGATGTACGGAGCCACGCCGAAGTGGTTCGACCGAGTCGGCCCCAACACGCTCATCGTCGTTGACGAAGCCGGTAAGGCGGCCACACGCGGTCTTGACGCGATGATCACCGACGCGCTGCGCAGGGGTGCGAGCGTGCGCCTGGTCGGTGACGACGGGCAGTTGTCGTCGATCTCCGCCGGCGGCGTTCTGCGCGACATCGCCGAGGCCACCGACGCGCTCACCCTCAGCGAAGTCGTCCGCTTCAAGTCGCCGGCCGAAGCCGCCGCCGGCCTCGCGCTGCACGATGCCGATCCGGCCGGCATCGGCTTCTACATCGACAACCGTCGCGTCCATGTCGGCACCGACGAGACCGCCGCCGACATGGCCTATCAGGCGTGGCGTGCCGACCTAGCGGCCGGTGGGGACTCGATCCTGCTCGCCCCGACCAACGACATCATCAACGAACTCAACGCCCGCGCCCGCGCCGATCGACTCACCGCCGAGCCCAAGGCGGCGCGAGGCGCCACGGTGGTGTTGGCCGACCAGCTCCCCGCCAGTGTCGGAGACACCATCCGCACCCGTAAGAACGCCCGCTGGCTTCGCATCGGTCGCAGCGATTTCGTGCGCAACGGCTACCGCTACACCATCACCGCGGTCCTCGACGACGGCGGCGTGAAGGCCCGCCACCTGCGCAGCGGACGCATCGTGACGCTGCCCGCCGATTACATCGCCGAGCACGTCACGCTGGGCTATGCGGCCACCATCGACTCCGCGCAGGGGCTCACCGCCGGAGATCGGGCGACCAGAGGAACCTGCCACATCGTCGGCTCGGACATGCTTACCCGCCAGCACCTCTACGTCGCCATGACGCGCGGGACCGACGAGAACCACCTGTACCTCTCGACCGCCGAAAGCGACCCGCACCGGCTGCTCTCGCCCAAGGCAACCCACCCCGACACCGCCGTCGATGTCCTGACCCGCACACTGGCCCGCGACGGCGCCCAGGTATCGGCCACCACCGAAGGCCGGCTCGCCGCCGATCCCGCGACGCGCCTACAAGCCGCCGCCGACATGTTCTACGACGCGCTGGGCGTGGCCGCCGAGAACCGGCTCGGCGCTGGTGCCCGCGACCAGCTGGACGCGATCGCCGACCAGGTGATTCCTCGACTCAGCGAGCGGGAGGCTTGGCCCGTCCTGCGCCGCAACCTATCCGTGCTGGCCATCAGTGGCGCCGATCCGCGCGAACTGCTCAACCAGGCCCTGGCCAAGGGCAGCATCGCCGACGCCGCCGACCCCGCCGCAGTCCTCGACCATCGAATCGACCCCGCAGGCACCCACTCCGCCGGAATCGGGGTCCTGCGCTGGCTTCCCGCGATCCCGTCAGCCCTCGCGCAGGATCCCCAATGGGGTGCCTACCTGGCCCGGCGTGAACAACTCGTCGAGACCCTGGCCAACGACATCCGCCAGCGGGCTCGCGTCTGGACCAACGCGACCGCACCGGCGTGGGCGCGGCCGTTGATCACCGTGAATCCCGCATTGACCGCCGAAATCGCTGTGTTCCGCGCAGCCACCGGCGCCGAGGACGCCGACACCCGCCTCACCGGGGCCCGCCAGTACCCCGTACGCACCCGCGCTGTTCAGGCCACGCTGCAGCGTTACGCCGCCGCCGACATCGGTCGGCGAGGCGCCGACACCACCCGATGGAACGACCTCATCGACGCCATCGACCCCCGCGTGCGCTCGGATGCGTACTGGCCCCAGCTAGCCGCCCAGCTCGCCCAAGCCACCCGCACCACCCCAGACCTGCGAGACATCATCACCACCGCCGCCAGCCAAGGTCCTCTTCCGGACGAGCTGCCCGCCGCCGCGCTGTGGTGGCGCATCGCCGGGGCGCTGTCCCCGACCGCGACGCTGGCCACCACCCACTCTCGGCTGCGACCAGCCTGGATCACCGACGTCGACGCGGTGTTCGGATCAACGCGGACCGAGATCATCACCTCCGATCCCGCTTGGCCAGGACTGGTCGCCGCCATCAGTGCGGCCGACCCGGCCACATGGACCCCACGCGACCTGCTTCATGTCGCTGCCGAGCACCTCGCCGACGCGGCCGACGACGACCGCCCGATTCCCCCCGGCGACTACGCCCGCCTGATCACCTACACCGTCGATGCCTTCACCCACCGACTGCGGGCCCGCCTCGGCATCGACGCCAACGATCTGCCACTCCCCCACGACGTCCCCCCGCACCCCGACGACGATGCGCTGTTCCCGCCCGACCCGCAAAGCCCATACCCAGCCCTCGACGACCTATCGCCCTCCGACGATTACTTCGCTATCGCCCCACCCGAGGAAGCACCCGAATACCACCCGGAAGATTGGCGCACCCTTCAATTCGAGGACCTCTCAGCAAATCGTCCAGCACCCGAATTAGGCCTCACCATGGAAACAATCGCAACATTGCAAAGCGAATACCGCATTGTCTGTGAACAAATACGGACGCTCGACGCCGATATACGTGTAGGAAAAGGCCCCGCCATGCGCGCCGCCGCCGACGTCCTTGCGCAAATGCGCCGCCGGGTCGACGCCGACCGGCCCTACAGCCTCGCGGTCATCGCCGTCATGGAGCAGTGGGCCGATGCCGACGCCACCTACAACGACGCCCTTCGCCTCATCGAACACGCGCGTACTCGACTCGACACACTGCGCGCCACCCCCGGCGCCGACGAACTCGACATCGCCTCAGCCCACCGCGACCTCACCTTCTACACGGAGTTCTTCCTCCCCGACCAACCACCGTCCGTGCGGTTTGCCCAAGCCCTGGCCGACGCACGGGGTGCCCGCAACACCGCCGCCGGCGGACACACGATCGTCACTGAAAACGACATCGTCATCGCACGCGGTACCGCTGAACGCGCTGACCTCGCCGCACGCGCGGACCTCCACCAACGCCGCCAAGCCCTACGCCGCCAGCTCGAGCGCTGCGAGCGCGATGTCGCCTCCGCCTTTGCCGCTGCCCAGACCACAACGTCGCAGACCCTCGACCAACTACGCGACACCGCGCGATCCGAAGTCGCGCTTCTCCACGTTGCCGGTGAGATCGACTCCACCAACCCGCTGCACATTCCCACCGCAGCACTGGCAACCCACGACCCCGGCATGGCCGAACGACTCAAATCGCTGGCGGCACAGCCCCATCGGCTCACCGTCGTCCGCGCCGACATCAACGACCACGAAACCGCCGCAGCGCTCTACACCCTACGCAGCGCCGCCAACGCCGCCGACCGCAACGTGCTGTGGCTAACGACAACCGACGCCAACACCACACCGGCGCGCGCCGCCGAACTGGCCGACACCATCACCACCCTCGATCACGCACACCAACAGGTCGACCAGAAAAACTGGGCACTACCAGCGGGAGCCCTGATCGTCATCGACGGCCCCGCCGCCGCCCAGCCGGACAAGCTCGCCGACATCGCCCGCCATGCCGCCCTCGCCAATGCGCGCGTCATCGTGCTCGACCCAGAAACCAGCCGCGGCCCCAGCTCCTCAGCGCTACGACTACTCCACTCGGCCGTGCCGTGGAACACCACCCTTACCACCACACCCGGCACACCTACTGACCCCCTGCTGGACCCGCTTCCAGCGGTCACCCTGGCCGATCGCCTCGGCCGCGGCCACCTCAGCGAGCCGTGGCGCGAGATCCTCAGCCAGTACGACGCCGCAGCCCGCGCCGTCCGCGCCGCCCACCGGCGTCACATCGCACTGGGCTGGCGCAGCCCAGGCCTCGACGTCGACCACCAGGACCTCACAGCCAGCCACGACGACTAGTGATGAAAGCCCTAGCCGGCGCTCGGCTTGTAGGCGTCGCCAAAACGAAGGCGGCCGAGCGTTACTCGGAAATTTTCTGCCCACTTCGCTGCTTGGCGAATCGGGCTCTGGTGGTGGACTCCCAGACTTCGGCCCCGCCACCATGACTGTCATGACCCAGCGCTCCGAGCCCTACAGCCCCTACTGCGGGCTTGTCGTCAACGACAAGGACCAATACGAAAAAGTGCAAGGGGCGCCGCATCTGGCGATTAGCGCGCCGACCCGTACCGGCAAGACGCGGCGGCTGTTGGCGCCGGCCGCAGTGCTGCATCCCGGCCCATTGGTCTCTGTGTCCAGCAAGGAAGACCTCGCCGAGCTCGTCCTGATGCGGCGCGGCCTGGGTCCCACTGGTGTCATCGACCTGCGCCCGGAAAAGACACTCGTCTGGCCGCAGCGCGTGAAGTCGATGGTCAGCGATCCCACCATGGCGATTTCATCAGCCGACGAGGCTCTCACCGTCGCCGAGACCATGCTGGCGACCTCCGGTGTGGGCTTTGGTGGAGCCTCCAGCGGCCAGACAGTGGCTGCTGGCGGACTGTGGGAGTCCACAGCGAGCCGCCCCTTGGCCTGCCTGCTTTACGCGGCCAGCCCGCAGGGCAACCGCCAGGGCATGCCGTGGGTCCTGGAAGCGGTGGAAAACCTCGGAATCGAAGATGAGGACCAGAGCGGGCGCGAGACCCAGCTATCGCTGCACGCTGACCCCTCGTGGGTCACCGCGGCCGCATTGGAGCAATGATCAATACCTGTGGATGAGCCCGGGCGGGGCGGCCTGAAAGTGGGCGCACCTTCCCGAGGATGATCTTCACGGAATCAGGTATTCGATCAAGACCGGCGTTGGCGCGCTGGTTGGGAAGGTACGCCCATGCTCACCGTAGTTCACGATGTCCGAGAGGCCAACGAAAGCACCAGCGGTGCTGGTCGGTCGTTGTTGGACGAGATCGTCCGTGACGGCGCCCGGCAGATGTTGGCCGCCGCACTGCAGGCCGAGGTCGCCGCCTATGTGGAGCAGTTCGCCGACCAGCTCGACGAGAACGGTCACCGGCTGGTGGTCCGCAACGGCTATCACCAGCCGCGTGAGGTGCTGACCGCGGCCGGGGCGGTCGAGGTGCGCGCGCCGCGGGTCAACGACCGCCGGATGGACCCCGATACCGGTGTGCGGCAGCGGTTCTCCTCGGCGATCCTGCCGGCGTGGGCGCGCAAGTCCCCGCAGATGAGCGAGGTGCTGCCGCTGCTGTACCTGCACGGGTTGTCCAGCGGCGATTTCGGTCCGGCGCTGGAGCAGTTCCTGGGCTCGGGTGCGGGTTTGTCGGCGTCGACGATCACCCGGCTGACCAGCCAGTGGCAGGACGAGGCTGCCGCGTTCGGGCGCCGGGACCTGTCCGGCACTGACTACGTCTACCTGTGGGTCGACGGCATCCACCTCAAGGTCCGCCTGGAGCAGACCAAGCTGTGCCTGCTGGTGATGATCGGTGTGCGTGCTGACGGCCGCAAGGAGCTCGTCGCGCTCACCGACGGCTATCGGGAGTCATGCGAGTCGTGGGCCGATCTGCTGCGGGATTGCAGACGCCGCGGCATGACCGCCCCGGTGCTCGCCGTCGGGGATGGCGCCCTCGGGTTCTGGAAGGCGGTCCGCGAAGTGTTCCCAGCCACGCGAGAACAGCGCTGCTGGTTCCACAAGCAAGCCAATGTCCTTGCTGCGCTGCCGAAATCAGCGCACCCGTCGGCGTTGGCGGCCATGAAGGACATCTACAACGCGCAGGACATCGACGAGGCCCAGGTGGCGGTCAAGGCTTTCGAGGTCGACTTCGGGGCGAAGTATCCCAAGGCGGTCGCCAAGATCGTCGACGACCTCGATGTCCTGTTGGAGTTCTACAAGTACCCGGCCGAGCATTGGATCCATTTGAGGACGACAAATCCGATCGAAAGCACTTTTGCCACCGTGCGACTTCGGACCAAGGTCACCAAAGGGCCGGGATCACGCGCGGCCGGTATTGCCATGGCCTACAAGCTGATCGACGCCGCACAGGCACGCTGGCGGGCCGTCAACGCACCGCATCTGGTCGCGCTGGTACGTGCCGGCGCGGTCTTCCACAAAGGCAAGCTGCTCGAACGGCCCACCGACATCACCCCGCCGACACCGCCCTCAAGCGGTGACGAGCGCACCGGAACGGAGGTCGCCTGAAAAAACCCGATCCACAGGTATTGACAATTTCTCGCCGCATTGTGCCCTCACCCGATGTTGGCCGACCCGATGCAACGTGTGCTGACGTTCAACAGTCGCATGCGTGACAGCGTGGCGATCACCGTGTCCAAGGCGGTCACCCCGTGGGTTCGGCTCGGGCTGAGCAGCGCCGAGCACCTAGACCGCCTCAGCGGCGTCGACCAACTCAGCATCGAGGCGTTCGATGTCTCGATGCTTGATGATCCCGAGGCCAGCCTGTTTGTCATCGCCCCGAATACCGGCACCGTGGCCGGCGCGGCGGTGGCCCTGATCGACTCCATCATCCGCCACTTCCGCAAGCGCACAGCCCAACATCAGCTTGAGCATCGTCTGCTGCTCGAACTGGACGAGGTGTGCAACTCCTGCCCCCTGCCAGCGCTGCTCAACTACGTCGGTGAGTCGGCCGGACTCGGTGTCAACATCATGGCCACCGTGCAGGCATCCAGTCACTTCGACGTTGTGTACGGGCCGAAATACGCCGATGCGCTGCGCGACATCTTCCCGGGCACGGTAGTGATGTACGGGGCGCACGAACGCCACCTGCTCGAACAAGCTTCACACTGGGAGGGGCTGGCCACTCGCCGAACCGAATCCTACGAGCCCAACGGTGGAAGTCGTTCGCAGTCCTCGCAACTCGGGGCGCGCATCGAGTGGCAGGAGCTTCTGCCCCAGAGCCTTGAAGAGGCTCAGCTGTTGTTACGCGGGACGGCCGGACGTCGGGTCCAAATCCCCGACTGGAGCCAGTTCTTGAAGATCTACGATCAAGCGATCGAATCCCGCAGACGGCGCACAGCCTAAGCAGGCTCTCGGCCGGCGCCGCGGTGTTCAAATGGTGGCCTATTCAGTTGAACACCGGCCACAGCACTATCGCCCACATCACCACCGCGATGGCTGCCACGACGGCGAAGATGGACCACAGGACGACAAGATGCCGCGGCGGGCGAAGCTGCAGCAGTCTGATCGGCGCAGACCGGATCGCCTCGCCGAGGCTGTTGAGTCGAGACCCGCTGGGCGGCAACCGATCAACTTGCGTATGGCCAGCGCCCCGCCCCGGACTCTGCGCTGTCGGCGCGATGATCGACTCAGCTGCGGCCGCGGCTGCCGCGGCGAACTCGCGCGCCGAGCTAAAGCGATCCGAGGGATTCTTGGCCAGCGCCCTGGCTATCACGATGTCGAGCTGGCGGGTTGCTCGGGGCAGGTGGTCGGAGATCCGTGGCGGCGGCTGGTGCAGATGGGCCAGGGCCAGGGCGGTGGTCCCCTCGGCGTTGGAGAACGGCTGCTTACCGGTGAGCAGCCGGAACAGGGTGCATGCCAGCGAGTAAATGTCGGCGCGGCCGTCGATCGCCTCGCCCGCGATCACTTCTGGCGCGGCATAGGCAAGGGTTACAGCGAGGGTCGAATCGTCGGGCAGCTGCTCGGGACCACCCGGCGTCCCGGCAGCCCGCGCCACCCCAAAGTCGCTAAGAAGAACTCGCTCATCGTCGTCAGAACCCAAGGCCAGCAGCACATTTCCCGGCTTGACGTCGTGGTGGACCACACCGCGCTGGTGGGCGTAGTCCAGGGCTTTGGCGACTTCACCAATGATGCGGATCGCCCGTGCTGCGCTCAAGGTGCCAGCCCGCAATGCCGCTTCGGCGTCGGTGCCGGCGACATATTGCATGGCGATCCACAGTTGCCCGTTTTCGGCCTCACCCCGGCTGTGGATCGCGACGATATTGGGGTGCTCAAGTAGCGAAGCGATGTCGGCTTCACGAACGAAGCGCTCGCGAAATGCCTCGTCTTCGCAGAGCTCGGCGCTGAGCACCTTGAGCGCATCCCGTCGGGGCAGCATCGGGTTTCTTGCCAGGTACACCGTTCCCGTCGCGCCGGTGGCCAGCACCCGTTCAATCCGATATCCAGCCACCACCGAGCCCACCGCGAACATGGCTCTAGCATCGCCTAGCTGGCTGTAGGTGGAGTCAAGGGGTGTGGAGGCCGCAGTCGTCCGGCACCCTGGTGGGGTGTCGGTTGCGGGGCGGTCGGTGAGCTGCTTGGTGAGGGGCGGGCGCCTGGCGCCCATGCTGATGTATCCAACCTCGGGTGGGTTATCTGGCGTCGTTCGGGCTGCCGTGGAGGCGAAGGGCCGGGTGCCAAGCTAGGCGCGGCGTAACCCGCTAGGGGTCCGTCATAGCGGTGACGGCATCTGATCCGGCCCTTCGTCCCGTCTGCTCAGCGTGGCACTACCGGCAGAGGTTGTGAAGGGGTTTGATCTGTCCTTTCGCTGGTGGGTGGCCGCGGGGTCAGGTCCAGCGGGTCGGCTCGTAGGTGGCGTGGTCGCGAACGAGTGCGTGGGCGATCCGGTTGGCACGGTGGGCCAGCGCGCAGAGCACGATGCCGCCGTGCTTGCCGCGGTCTTTGAGTGCTTGGGCGTAGTTCTTGGCGGCTGACTCGTTGAGCCACAGGCCGATGCCGAGGTCGATCAGGGCGCGGCGCAACGCCACACTGCCTTCGCGGCTGATGCCGCCGTCGCGTCGTTTGTGCGCGGATTCGTATTGCATTGGGGATAGTCCCGAGGCGCGATAGATCTGCCGCGGGCCCGGCCACCGGTGTGGATCGCCCAGAGCAGCAGCGTAATTGGATACTCGTACCACTCCCCAGCCCGGCACTGACGTCAGCGTTGCGTAGGGGCTGGCCGGCAGTAGGGACTCCAGCGTGGTCTCCGCACTGTGGATCTGGTCGTCGAGATCGGCCAACAACGCCAGATCGCTAGCCAGGATCCGGCGCGCGATCACGCCGTCGCGGGTCGGCAATGCGTCGCGGGCCGCGGCGATCAGACGTTCGGCAACTGGACGCCGCAGCGCCAGGCCGCGGGTCGCCGCGAATCGAATCAGTCGGGTGACTCCCAGACCGGCTAGACGAGCCGGGTCGGCGAACTCAGCGGCTACTAGCCGGCCGATCCGGGTCCCCAACACATCGGGCAGAGCCAAAGTCAGCCCGGGAAACGCGCGGTCCAGTTGTCCGAGCAACTGGTTCTTCGTCGCAGTCCGCGTGGCGACTCGTCGACTCCGGTGCACGGCCCAGGCGGTCACCTCGCCGATCACGACATCGCGATCGGCCACCGGGCATCCGTAACCGGCCAGCACCAGTTCGGTAATCGCCTCCAAGTCGATCACATCGGTCTTGACCCGTCGTCGACCCTGTACCCGGCGCTGTTCGGCGACCTGAGCAGGATTGAGCTCCAACACCTCCCAGCCATCCGGCCATCGGTGATCCAGTACGGGACGGTGATAGTGGCCGGCGGCCTCGACACCGACTTTCACCTGGGCCATCGAGGGCAGTGCAGCTGCCGCCGCAGCTATGGCCTCAGCCAGAGCCGAACCGGTCATCGCGAACTCCGAAGGACCGACCAGCCGATGACGAGCCGCGTCGGTCACCGACAACATCGCCGAGGTCTTGCCGACATCCACGGCAACGACGATCGTGGACGACGTGACTGAAGCTACATGCACAGACACACAAACCACCTCCGGGGCGTGTCAGGAGGTCCACGTGCGTCAACACACGGACCCCGAAAGGAATCAGTTACAGATCCCTTCCTGACACCTCCGGAGGCATTTGAGAAGGACTAACTCGATCTATATCAGCTGCTCGGCAGGCACGCCTGAGGGGGCTGGGCGTGTCCGAGGCTGTCTTCTCGCTCACGTCCGCCTCAGCGGTGGCCGGAGAACCATTGCTGACACCCCCACCGCCGCGCCGGCCACCATTCTCCTGCGCAGGCACCTCGGCGAGTCATGCCCAGCTCTACTGTGTCTGTATCCCGGCGCTGGCAAGGATCGCAGTGACGGCGCCGATCATGTCGCCGCTGGTGACGGTGCGCAGCACATCGAGATCGGCGGTGGCCATGTCGATCGAGGGGTCCGTGACCACTCGGGCCTTCATCAGCTCTACCGCCTCCGACATGACGTTACGTACGTAGCGGCCGTTGCCGGCGATGTCGATCAGCGTCTCGGTGGGGTCATCTGGATTAGCGGTCGAGGTAGCGGTGAGCCACTGCGTGTAACGGCTAAACGCCGCGACCGCCTCGGGGTGCACCAGGACGCGATAGCTCTCGGCGAACAGAGCGGCGATCTGACCGAGCTCGTTAGCACTGTAGGACGTGAACTCCAACTTGTTCGGAAAGCGTGACCGCAGACCCGGGTTGGCCGACAGAAGCCGGTTCATTCCCCCGGCGTAGCCCGCGAGTGCGATCAGGGTGTCATCGCGGTGATCCTCGGCGAACTTCATGAGGACGTCCAGCGCGATTCGGCCGAAGTCGCGTTCGTTGTCGGCCTTGTACAACTCGGGGGCCTCGTCGACGAACAGGACTCGGCCGCGCGCTCGATCGAGAATCGCGCCCGTCTTGATCTCGGTTTCACCGATGTGTCCACCGACGAGGTCCTTACGGGAGACCTCGATGAACTTCGGTGACTTCAGAATGCCCAAGCCGAAGTACATCTTGCCCATCACCCGGGCAATGGACGTCTTCGCCGTGCCTGGGGGGCCAACCAGAGTCATGTGCAGGGCGTTGCGCTCGCCGACCGCCTCGCCGCGTGCGGCCAGCCTACGGTCGTACACCAGCCCCCTCTTGAGCTTGTTGATGTGAGCCTTCACGGCGCCCAGGCCGATGAAGGCCTGCAGATCCCGCTCGGATTCCTCAAGGACAGCCTGGGCGGCTTTGGCCTGCTCGGCTTCGCGCAGCTCGTCGAGGGTCGGTCCGGACTGTGGATCCCAGCGGGTCGTCCGCGCGGCGATTGCCTCGGCCGTGGTGATCGCTGGCGCATAGGTGGCATCGGCCAGTGCTGCAGCGGCATCGGCAAGCATCCGACCGTTGACGGTGGCCATCCCGAACTCTGCGCGTGCGTCGTCCTCCCGCCCAAGCCTGCGCAGGGCGTAGCCCCGGTACAGAGCAGCCAAGGCGCCCGCCTGGGCGCTCACCTGGTCGGTGGGGACAGCGCGCAGCAGGACCAGCCCGGCCTCGACCTCACCCAAATGCACATGGGCGACACCCGCCATCAGATCGGTCGCAGCGTCAACTACCCGAAGGGTCCCGCTAACCGGCCGGGCCGCCCAGTCAAGGACATCAGTCCAGCGCTGGGTGATGTAGTGCAGGGTCACCCCCAAGCAACGCCAGATCGGGGTCTGAAGCGGCTCGCGGTCGGTGTCGAAGGACTCCAACAGCTTCTCGGCGGTATCGTGATCGCCCTCGCTGAGCAGCGCAGCGATGAAGGCCAGCGTGATCGTCGCAGCGGTGTAGGGGAACACCTCAATGAAGCCCGGAGAGGGCACCGACGCCTCCAGGGCCGTGTCCTGCAGACCCAGACGGCGAGTCTCGCGGTGCACCGTCGCGCTGGTCTCGTGGGCGTGGCGCAGCGTCTCGCTGGCGTGATCACCGGTCGCGATCAAGCCCAGCCAGGCATCACACATCCCGGCGTCCATGCCGACCGCGCGGCGAAACTGCTCGCGAGCAGCATTGAGATCGGCGGGACCGCCAAGCAGGCCCAGCGCGTCGAAACCAGCGTCGAGGTAGTCACGCGCAGTGCTCATCGTCTAGGACCCAATCTCTCGGGGTGGCCGCCTTGGGCGGGGGGCGTCAGGCTGCGCGGTGTCGCGCTGACGTCGCTCGTCGGTATCGATTGTCCCCGCTGGCGCACCTACCCCGCGCGCTGGTTGCGACGCGCCGGTGGCGGGACGGTCTGGTCTGCTGCGGCTGGCTAGGGTCGGCGCCTGTGCCGGCTCACGCCCAGCTGATCGCGCGCCGGTCGGGTCGGAGCGCGCCGGTCGTAGCGCAGCGGGCGAGGCTTCTCCCCGGGCATCCTGTGCGGCCGGGTGCGCGGCGGAGCTGCCGGTGCTTCTCGCCGTCGTCGCGAGGTGCCCTGCCGTACCGGCGGCCTTGGCTGCTGCCGAAGCGGGCACTGCGACTTCTGGGGCGGCCACCTTCACCGCACCCAGCGCTGCCGTCGTGGCCGCCGACTTCGCCGCCGATCCCGTGGCCCCGCCAGTAGTGCCGGCTGCCGCACCCGCGCCGCACCACGCGCTGGCCGTGGTCGTCGAGCGCGGCTTGAACCACTCCATACCCGGCAGCCGCGGTGTCGCTGCGCCGGTCTGGTCGTCGCCGTGGGCGCCTGCGTCGTCGCTTTGAGCGCGGCGCCGCAGCCGTCCCAGGCGGTCCGACGCGGTCTGCACCGTATCGCGATAATCCCCCGCCTCGTTGCGGACGGCGCCGGTCCCCGCGCGCCACGCACCGCTGACCTGGCGGCCAATAGTGCTCATGCTGTCGGTGTGGAAGGAGCGGTCGACGACCCGGAAGCCCAGCCACAAAGCTGCGGCCACCAAGGCCATGATCAACACTCGGGGGATCGCCGTCGCCGTTGAGGCGCCGAGGGTGTCCGTAGTGAGGACCCAGGTGATGCCGATCGCTGAGACGGCGAGGTAGACCTCGAACACCATCAGCTGGACGACATGCATGAAAAGCTCTGTGCCGCAGTGCAGAGCGAAGGCCAGCGCCCGTCCGAAACCGGCCATGCCAATCAGGAAGGACGGTCCAAGCAGGATCCCGAAGTACAGCGATTTGATACCAACCAGCATCGCCGAGAGCCCGACGTAGAAATAGAAGAAGGCCACCACGATGGCGACTAGCGCCAGCAGCAGGCCGGTGGTGGCGTCAGAGCCGCCGAGGCGCTGGGCATAGGCCAGGGCTTGGGGCGCACCGCAGGTGGCCATGGCGTGTGCCGGGCCGGTGCCGTCGACGCCACCAGCACTGGTGATGGCGGCATTCCATGCTTGCCGGCATCCGCCGACATCATCGACGACCATCCCAAAGTTAAGAACCTGCAGCGGATGTCGTACCCCGGCGGTCACGACATTGGCCATCAGCGTATCGAGCTTGGCGTCCAGCGAGCCTCCCGATGCGAACGGCGCCCCAGTGGCGGCCTGCGCGATCTCCAAGCCGGTGCCCCGTCCCAGCGCCAGCAGTCCGTGTTCGCTGTAAAGGTCCCCGATCGGGTCGGCGAACACCGTGGCCAATAGCACAGTCAAGGCGATGGCGGTGCCGATCATCGCCCATCCTCGGCCCGGGTGTCCCCGCAGGATGTGATAGCCGGCGACGATGACACAAAGCGTGATCGCGATGGGGCCCAGCATCATTGAGCTCGCCAAGGAGCTCACCGCGTTGTACAGCGGATGGGCGAAGGTGGCGATCGCGACCAGCCAACCAGTGGAGAGCGCGAAGCGTAGGAACCACAGGGCGGCGGCCATGATGAAGATGAAGGTGCCGGCAATCAGCGTCAACCACCATGCGGCCGTGGCGTTGTCGACAGCACGCTCCACGGCGGCGGCCATCCACGGCATCCACGAGCTGGGATCGAGCACAGAGACACCCTGGCCGTTGTTGGTGGCCGCCTCCCGCGCAGAGACCATCGACAAAAAGTAGAAAGCAACCGGCACACCATCGGAATCCCGAAGTCCGGTCCAGCCCAGCGTCGCTGAACCGCCTGCGGCCACAGCGTTGGGCGCGCACAACAGGGCGATGAACGACAGGGCGTAGGTCAGCCCCACGGTGACCAGGGTGCGTCGGGCGCGGGGATGATCGGCTAGCCAGAGCGTGAGGACGCCGGAAATCATGCGAAAACCTCTGCCGGAGGGGTGCTGTCGACATCAGCGGCCAACTGCGGGGTGGGTGCGCCGAGGAACCGGCAGCGCGCGCGACGACCGCGTTCATCGACAATGAACCCCTCCCCCATGCGCGTGGGGTGAACCCTTCCGAAGGCGTCGTCGTCGCTGTCCTCGTCGTCGGCGGATTCCGCCGGGCTGGTGTCCTCGTAGTAGGACTGCACTACCTCTGGGTAGAGAGCGGGGTCGACACCGGCCCACTCCAGGGTCTTGGTGGCCAGCTCCTCGTTGCGGATCGCGAACAGCCATTTCTGGGTAATGAACTTATCGCCCATCCGAGCGAAATCGCGGTAGTCCTGCGAGATCAGCCAGATGCCGGTGGCGTGCTTGCGCCCTTGGCGAGTGATGCGGTGAGCGGTACGTGCGCCGGCCGGATAGGCCATCAATTCGGCGGCCTCCTCGAAGATCATCGTGGAGAACTGCTCGCGGTGCAGAAATTGGTGACGCTGCACGGTGTCGATGATCAGTCCGTAGATCGCCATGCCCGCCCGGGCGCCCTTGGGCAGCTTGTCGTACAGGTGTGGGTTGAGGATGTCGTCGGCGTCGGGCAGTCCGAGACGGTTGGTCAGCCAGATGGTGGCCAGTGACTGCGTGGGTGAGTATGGCTGGAGCGTTTCATCGAAAATGGCCCGTGCCGCCGGCTGAGTGGCCCAGGCCTCCAGGCGGGCCAGCAGCGTGTCACTGTGTGCCTCTGGCTGGGCCCGCAGGTATCCGATCAGCGCCCGCGTCGAGCCGATGCCGTGGGCTTCGCGCATCGCCGGGCTCACCAGCAGCGTGAAACGGTTCTCCATGTCGCTGTCGGCGGGCACGCCGATCATCGGCAGAATGTGATCAGCGGCGACTGCGCCGGCGTCCTCAAAGGGGAACATCCGCAACGGATCGAGGCTGAACCGGGAGTCTCCCAGATCAATCACCGTCGTGTGGGTGACGTTGCGAAACGCCTGCCCCCACTCGCCGTGCGTACCGGGATCGAACACGTCGACTTTGCCGCCCCGCAGGACGACTTCAATCCCGGATAGCTTGGCGCGGTTCGACTTTCCTGCGCCAGGATCGCCGATGACGATCAGGCCGGTGTTTTTGTTACGGCGGGCGCATCCCTCGGGGTCGTGCAGGATCAGGCTGCGTCGCAGCGTGTTCTGATTTTCTGCCAGCGGGGTGCCGCGGGAGTCTCCGACCCGGGTGGAGATCAGCGGTGTGAACCGGCCCCATAAGTGGGATGAAGTGGGATCTCTGAACTCGTCGAGGTGGGTGTGCTTCTCGGTACCAGGATTGAACGCGGCCCACAGCTTCGACTGTGCACCGCGCCAGCGGCTCACCGCGATTTCGGCCTGGTCGAGTTCATGGCGGACCTGTTTGACCGCATCCTCACACATCGCGATTGTGGGTGCGCCCACAGCGATCAGGGTCGCGACGTCGAGCTCCCGCTCGCTGGGGTTGCCCTTGATTTGTGCGTTGTACTCGCGCGTGTTGGCCAGTTTGGTGTCGAGTTCGTCGTCCTCTTCAATCATGCGGCCTCGCTGCCACATTTGGTCCTTGATGTTCTTGGCGGCTCGCGCGTTGAGCGCCTCGGCGCGTTCGGGACTGCGGACCGTGACGTGCTGCATCCAGTCGATGCTGGCCTCGGTGTCGACGTTATCCAGGGCGTAGAGGTAGGCGGCCTTAGTGAACCGAAGCCCGGTGTCGGGAAAGTGAGTTACGGGCAGCAGCGCTTGGTAGCTGCACGGTCCCTGAGGATTATCGGCGTCATACAGGCGCACGATCGGGCGCATGGTTGGCCACCGCGTCGAGCGGACGGCGTTGGCCCCCTCGTCGACAGCCGGACGGATGAAGTCAGCTGCGGTGAGCCGGGCTGGGCCTGCTCCGGCCGGAGGCATCGAGTCGCGCAGCGTTCCGCGAAAGACGTTGTGCCGGTGCTGCCAGAGGATCTGTAGCGGGCTAGCGGGCCGGACGCTGAATTGCTGGGGAAGTGAGGCAACTATCTCGGCGGCGAGGCGGGCGTAGGCGGCCACCGAGTTGTCGGAGTCGACGTCGCGGCCGGCGACCCAGTCTTTAGCCTTGGTGGCCGCGCCGGCTGCGGTGCGACCGGCGCGGCCACTGTCGACGGGGAACGTCAGCCAGCCTCGGCGCCGCTCCTCGAGGAAGACCGTGCCGTCTGCTGGTGCGGCTGCGGGGTTGAACGTTGGCTCCCACAGGCGGCAGTGCTCGACCCAGTTCAGGCGGTGGCTGTGATTGCCAACGATGTTGCGCATCAGCCGGTTTGGGTCGGTCGTGTCGATCAGGCCGGACAGGCTCCAGCCTGAGGGCAGGGCGCGGGCCAGGTTGCGGTAGAAGCGGCTTCCCCGTTCATGGGTGCGTAGTGGCCGCAGGACCAGGGGCAGACCGTCGATGAGGTAGTCGGCGTACACCCCACCGCGCGTGAAGCGAAGGTTGCCGATCACCGCTAGCGGCGGGTCGAAGGCGTGATCAACGCGCGGATCAGCGTTGCGCGCCATGGCTATTCCTTGCTGGTGGGCGCGCTGCGCACGCATGGGTGGGCAGAATCGAGGACACCGCGAAGCTGGCGCGGGCGAGCAGTGATGGCCGACGCTTGGGCAGCGCCATCCGCAAGATGACGGTCACGACGAGCGCCGCGGCCGCCGCGGCGGCGAGGACTGTGAAGCCACCACCTTCGTGGGTGCGAAACCACCACAGCGCGGGCCCCATGATCAGGCCGATGGCGATCAGTTCGGCACTGCGATACGGACCACCAGGCAGACGATTGCCCGCTGATGACTCCCCCGCGTAAATGGGAACGTCGCGGATGCCGGTGAATACCTTCGCGGGTTCACCGGTTGACACCTCGTTGTTGGACACAATGGCCTCGCTCGGTCAGTGGCGTTCGGTCAGGAAGTCGATAGCTTGTGCACCGCAAAGCTTTTGGCGCGGCAGGTCTGGGCAGGGTGGACCGTCCCGTCGGACATGGCTATTTGTCTTGGTGCTGGCCCACTACAAGGGCGCAGTCGTTCTCGGAGTCGATCAGTCCTGTCGCACCATGAATCAGAACTGCGACGACGAGCAGGCCGGCCAGCGAGGCGCGTAACTCGGGCGTGCGAGTCGTCATCGGCCGTACACCGAGACGATGCCACGCTGCTGCAGCTCTTGGTTTCCCGACTCCTGAAACCCGGCCACATTGGCGACGATCAGCGACAAGATGATGCCGCCGACCACGGCACCGATCGCGGCACCGATACCCTGCTTGACCCCGGCGCGGAAGGCCAGGTAGATGCCCAGCGCCATCGCCGCCAGGGTGCCGACGATGACGACCATTTTGAACAGCTCTTGTGACATCCCGATAATGCCCTGCGAAGCAAAAATGGTTGTGCGAGAAGCGATGTTCATGAGTTTTCCTTTCGATGTGATGGTGGATGGACGAAGCGGATGGCCCGACGAGGGCGACTCAGCGCGCGGTCGCCGCGACCGGGGCCGGTGGTGCATCTGGGTCGATCGCCGGCACCACGTCGATACCGGCCACCGACCACGCGCCGCCGGTCGCGCGCAGTGTCAGCGGATACTCCAATGGAGTGCTGGTGTAGTCCGCGGCCCGGGCGCTGACCGTCACCCACACCCGCAGCTCGGCGCCGTCGGCCGGTGTCTGTGGGGCAGGGTGCTGGGCGCGGATGGAGGTGACGGTGGCCGAGGAGTACGCCCGCAACGGTCCGAGGCCCGAGTCGACGGTGATGAACCGTTCGAACCCGTTGGCATCGGTGAGGTAGCAGGTGACGAACCCCGTGATCACCGCCGCCAGGGTGGCGTCGTTGGTGATGGTGACTGGGTAGTCCAGGGCGACGTCGACCCCGGGCGGTGGGGGGTCACGGCGGGCCGGTTTGGCCATCGCGCGCGGTGCGCTGCCGTTGTAGACGCTGACTGGAAGCTGGTAGTAGCTGCGTACGGGTGGAGCGTTGGTGTAGGGCTGTTCGGTGACCGCGACGATCACCCCGTACGTCGAAACGCCGGGCGCGGTTTGGCCTACGAACGTCGCCGAGGCGGCCTGGGCCGTGACGATCAGTGGTGATGTCGTGGGCAGCGACATGTCGGTGCTGTTGGGAAAGCAGCGGGCCACCTCTGCGGCCCGGCTGCTGCTGGCAGTCAGAAGGACTGTCACGCAGTCGATTGCGTAACTTTCCACCAGTGCGGTCTCGTTGCCCACCGATCGTGCGGTTTCCGCGACCGGTGTGCTGTCGGGCGGGAACACCCACCTCCATAGCGTCGATGCGCCACTGATCACTGAGCAGACCACCAGGATTGTCACGACTGCCTTGGCGCCGCCACGACCGGTGATCGTGAGCCGTCGCCGCCACGTGTTGGTCAGTTGCATGTCAAACCGCCTTGTGTCCAATGATTTTGATGCTCGACACGGCGAAGGTGCCGTCCGCTGGGTCGGGTGAAGTGGCGTCGCCGGGGACGGCAGGTGGGGGCGCCTGGGCTGTGCCGCCCTGATCGCCGAGGATGCTGCCGAGGATCGAGGGTCGGGTGCCCGGCGGTGGTGGCCCCGGGGTGGTGCCGGACGGTGCGATCACCGGTGGTCGGCTGGTCTCCTGAATGATGACCGTGATTTTGGAAGCCAACACTCCCGGCTTGATGGGCTCCACGGCTTCGCCGCGAACGTTGCCGGTGTTCTGGTTCTTGACCGTGCGGTCGGTGTCGTTGAACTGCCACTGCACCCGAGTCACGACGCGGTGCTGTAGCCAGAGGTCGGTCTGATCGCCGCCACCGTTGTCGACCTTGTTGACCGCGCCGGGAACGATTGATACCGCGGTGATCACAAAGGTGCGGCCCAGATCGATCTGCAGGACTTGACCGTCGACCGATCGCACGCATACCCACGGCGTTGTGGAATTGGGGTCAGCGACGGCCTGCGCGGACGTGGAGCCCGCTGGGCAGTCCGAGGATGCGGTAAACGGCAGCGGCCCATCGGTATTCGGTGGGGCGCTGGGCGTAGCCACCTCGACGTCGCGCGGCGCGACCGGCGCCGCGGCGGGGCTCGGTGTCGGGCCCGGCGAGTTGGCCATGGTGACGACCAGGGTGATCACCGTTGCGAGGGCTGCTGCAGCGCCGAATGCCCCCAGCACCCACGGGGTGAAGCGGCGTGCTGGGCGGGAGTCCGCTGAGTCGGTGGCGGGCAGGCTGATGCTGTCCAGATCCACCGGGTCGCCCAGCTCAAGGTGTGCAGTGAGTAGGGAGTCGTGCCGGGGACCGTCGTCGTAGTCGTCATCGAGTGGCATCTCGGCGGGCTCGGTGCGAGGTTCATCGGTCGGCTCCGCCTCGCCGGCGGCGGGTGTGGGGCTTGGTGAGTCGGATACCTCGGTGTGTGACCAGGAACCGTCGTGGCGATCGTCGTCGGCGTGGACAGTGACGGCGCCGATGTTGCGCAGCCACTGGTCGTTGTCGATCCCGCGCGTCATGGCCGACGCCCCTGCCCGGGGTTCGATGGGCGGCTTGACGTACGTGAGCGGCGAACCGCCGCTCCTGATCGGCGGGGTGCGGTGACTGGGACGACCGCGAGATCCTCCTGTGTGGGTCCCCACCGTAGATACGGCTCGCCAGGGTTCCCGTCACTCGCTGGTGCAGGCGGTGGCGCGGCCGGCGGCAGGGACGGCGGGGTAACCGCAGGGTAGAGGGCCCGCGGATCGGCGGGGTAGGGCCGAGCTGCGGGGGCTCGACGCTGGACCAGCCGCAGCACCACGATGGCCACTGCCACCACCACCAGAATCGGCGCTAGCCGTTCGATTATCTGGACGAGGACTGCCAGGACAACGGTCAGCCCGACCGCCACCCCGGCCGCCACCATCAGCACGATCTTCACGTCCAGCCACCTCCGCCGCATTCCTCTGTGTCTAACTCTGTGACCGCACCGTATCTATTAATAGCCAAATATGTCCACACTCATGGACGACTAAGGGCGAAATATGGTTCTGTATGGCGCATGGAGGCACCAAGAGACGGCGTCGAGCGGCTGCACCACTTCGTCACCGCACGTCGCCGCGCGTTAGGCATTAGCCGCACGCAGATGTTCACCCGCGGCGGCCCGTCGCCGTCGACCATGAACAAGGCGCTCACCGGCGACCGGGGATTATCGCGGTCGACGTTGGACCGCATCGACCGTGCGCTGGGGTGGGCGCCGGGCTCGGCGCAGGCCGTCATGAGTGGCGGCACCCCGACCTCGCACATCCCCGCGCAGAGCGACGAAGCCTGTCCGGCACACGAGCATGTGGTCACGGTCCTGGAAAGCACACGCACGCAGCTGCGCGGCGCTCTGCAGCTCGTCGAGGACCTCCTCGGGACCGGTCATGGCCGCTGAGGTGTTCGACGAGGAGCGCCGGGCCTGGATCTCCGCTCGCGCGGGCATCTGGATGTTCCAGAAGCGTCGCGCCGAGCTGCTCGGCAAGCGCATCCGCGCACGTAGCCGCGCCAAGGTCGGTGCCCGCCCCGACCCCCACGACGATCAGGTGACACCCCCGCTGATCTTCCGGACATCGGCGACCGCGACCGGCGCGGTCGAGACCGGGGTCGTGGGCGTCCTCGCTGTGGCCGCGCCGGTGGGCTGGCCCTTCGGACGCGTGCTCTATGGCGTGATCACCGGGCTCATCCCGGAGCGTCTACAGGCGTACCCGATCGCCGCCTTGACCGGCGCGGCAATTATCAGCGGCGCACCCTTACCCCTGCTGTATGACCCGAATCAGACGCTGACCAGCATCCTGCTCATCCCGTGGCTGCTGGCGCAGATCCCGGCGAGCTTCGCCACCGCCGCAGCCTATGGAATCCTCGAAGGGTGGCTTGCCATCGACGGCTCCAGCGACTGGTGGCCACTGACACCGACTCAGCGGGACGTCGACGACACCCTCATCCTCGGACCCACTCCGGTGTCGATGCCGACACTGCTCGACCCGGCCCCGTCTGGCGCCAGCCACTCAGAGGACGCGCCCCGCATACCGCGGCGCCGGCCGGCGCCCATCAACTGGATGCGCCTGGCCATTCCCGCCGGCGTCGCCCTTGCTGGCAGCCTGTGGTACCTGGCCGTCGTCGCGAGCGCCCTCGCCGCGTATCCGGCCACCCTTCTGACTCCCGCCTAGGCTGGACGCCGCCGATGAGCCTCGACCTCGACTAACCTCGTTATACACCGTTGCCGATATATACCGAATGCGATATACTGACGGGTGTGGGTGATGCCTGGCGGATCGTGCTCAGCGCTGAGGTCGAACGCTGGTACGCGGGTCTGTCCGAGCGCGAGCTCGCCCAGGCCGATCAGGCCCTCGACCGGCTCGCCGTCGAGGGCATCGGCTTGGGTATGCCGCACAACCGGTACCTCTCGGAGAAGCTGTGGGAGTTGCGGTTTCGTTGCGGACAGGTCAACCAGCGCATCACCTACACCGCCGACTCTGACCGCCACATTGTCACCCTGACCACCTTCCGTAAACAACGCCAGAACGAGCGTGGCGAGATCACCCGCGCCCGCGCAGCGCTGCGCCGCCACTACAAGCAGAAAGGATGACCGCCATGACCACCACCGCCAAGAAGACCTCAGCTAAGAAAGCCGTCAAGAAGATCGCTCACGTCAGGAAGGCGCCCGTCGTCAAGAAGGCGCCCGTCGTCAAGAAGGCAGCCGTCGTCAAGAAGACCACGGCTGCCAAGGGGGCGGGGATCGACTACCGAGCTGCCCGAGCCCAGCGCCAGGCCGCTCTCACCGATACCCAGCGCCAGACCTATGAGCAGGCCTACCAGGACGCCGGGCGAGCGATGGACCTCGCTGAGTTGGTCTACACCGCCCGCACCGAGGCAAAAATGACTCAAACCCAACTCGCCGAAGCCATGGGCACCAGCCAATCCGCCGTTGCCGCATGGGAAAACGGGGCGCGCACCCCCGGAATCGACGCCCTGGAGCGCCTCGCCACCGCCTGCGGGAAACGCCTCCACATCACCATCACCGCCGCGTAAACAAGCAGTATCCGGCACACCTCCAAACAGGCCAGGACACAAGCCTGGACGTCGCGGGACCAGCCAAAGTAACCAGCCCCCAAGCTGATTGGCGCTGCATGACCCATTACGGGTCAATTCTTAGTTGAGGAAGGTCTGCTCGTTGCGGAAGGTCACCGCGTCCAGGCGCGCGGTGAACCGCTCGGTGTCGATGCGGATTCGGCCGCTGCGTTGGGTGATGCGGACGTCGGGTTCGATCGAGCGGGGGCCGGCGCCGACGCTGATACTGACTAGTGCGCCGGGGTAAGGATTGGTGGATCCGTTGTGCACCACCACTGTTGGAGGTCGTGGAGGCTGTGCGCGCAGGTCGGGTGTGTTCCAAATCCGCGACGAGGCTGCGGCCATGGCCCAGCGACGGCGCGGGTCGTAGACGGCGACGGTTTCACCGCTGGCCGAGGCGCGGCGGATGAGTTGGCGGATCGCCAGGTCGTCGTCGGCGTCGATGACGATGCGGGTAGGTCCGGCTGGATCGCGCAGCGGCATGAGGAGCAGGGCGTCATCAACCTTGCCCAGCATGACTCCCGAGGAGCCGATGGCCATCGCGGTGTCGAGGTCGTCGGTCAGCGGGCGCGCTGGTGCGCCGTTGATCCGTTCGGCGCCAGGCAGCAGCGCCGACAGCGCCCACCACTGACGGCCGGTGTACCGGTTAAGGATGACCGCAGGTGGCGTCAGCAGCGGCTGGGCGGTGGCGAACCGTACCGTCGCAGACACCGTGATGCCGTCGTCTGCGCGGCGCAGATGCAGCGCGAGCAGCGTGTGCTCGGAGGCGATCGCCCACATGTCGTCGAGGCGCTCGGAGGTGAGATCCTCGGCGCTCAGGTAGTAGCTGGTGAGGTGAGTCCCTCGGTGAGTGAGGTCTTTCCACCCGTCGCGGAAGGTGCTTTCGATGTCCTCCACACTGCCGCCGTGCATGTCGAGGACCGCCTGCCGTACGTCGGCGACGGTCATCGGCTCTGCGCGGCAACCACTTTGACGCAGGGCCCGGGTGATACGGCGGGTAACGGCCGCCGCGGCCGCCGCGGTGTCGCTGCGCCACATCAGTCCCGCGGTGGTGTCCGGTGAGCGGGTATCCAGCCGGATGACCAGCATCGTGCCGCGCTGTCCGGCGGCGGGCCGGTCAGCCAGTAGTTGAGCGTAGAACTGGCCGTAGTTGTCGTTGGCCACTCGGCGACCGTGCGCGATCACATCGACATCGACGCCGAGCCCGAAGCGTTGCATCTGCTCGGCAATCACGGTGAGAGGCAATGTGTTCGGTGTCTCTGAGCCTTGCGGACGCAGCAGTGTGGGGATGTAGGGCCGACCCCACACACTGACCATCGTCACCACCGTGTGCCCGTCAATGTGCACACCCAGGGATTGTCCGTCGCTGTCGACGTCGATGAACTCACCAAACTCGATCCGGTGCTCGCGGTGCCGCAGCCGCCTGATCGACCGGGTGAGCCACTGCCAGGGCGTGAGCCGCGCCGCCTTCACCATGAACACAAGGGCGCCCACCAGCGCGCCGGCGGCGGCACCGGCCCACCACGGCGCGGCGCAGGCCACCGCGATGGCCGCCCCGAGCACGGCAACGATCTCTGCGGGCACAGCGGCGCGAAGGAGATCGCCGCGCGTACTCCAGGTACGTTCCTTCATCGCTTCTGCTTCCTCCGCCAGACGGTTGTCCCCCACAGCACCGCGCCGACCACGACCGCGGCTGCCCCGATCTGGGCGGCCAACATGCGCGCCGGGCGTGGATCAGGTGCAGGAGGAGGCGGCGGCACATACAAGGGAGTCCGCGTGGGTGCCGGAGCCTTGGCCGGGGCCGCGGGCACATCCCAGGTCAGTGCCGCGAGCGGGTCGACGACGCCGTAGCCGACGACATTGTCGCGCCCACCTGCTGGAGCGTGGGCGGTGGCGGTGAGCCGGTGGATCACCTCGGCCGCCGGCATCTGCGGAAACTTTGCCCGCACCAGTGCCGCCACACCCGAGACGTAGGCCGCGGCGAAGGACGAGCCGATGGTCGGCTTGAACTTGTCTTCATCGATCGAGGCGTTGATCACGTTGCCCGACGTCGACAGGCCCACGATGTCGGCGCCGGGCGCTGCCAGACCGACCCACGGGCCGTGCAGTGAAGCGGCTTGGCCCATCAGGGGCGCCCCGGAGTTGTCGGTCGCCGACACCGCGAGCACGTAGTCGCTGAACCAGGCCGGCGAGGCGATGGTCACCACGTCATCCCAGCCGGGTTCGCCGGTCGCCGGTGGCGGGTTCTGGGTGCACCCCTGCGTGCCGGCATTGCCTGCTGCGGCGACGATCACCGCGTCGCGGTCGACCGCGGCGTAGCGAAGGGCCGCCCCCAGAACCGTCTGGTCGGCGGGCTTGGTCACCGGGATACACGACACCAAGGAGATGTTGATGACCCTCGCGCCGAGGTTGGCGGCGTGCACAATGGCGCGCGCCAGCGTGTTGATGTCGCCGGTGCGTCGGCTCTGCTCGGGGTCCTGATCGAAGGGAGGGTCTTTCAGCCCGAAGTTCTGCGAGCTTTGGCGGATCGAAAGGATCACCGCGTCGGGAGCGATGCCGATGAGGCCGTCAGGTCCCCCAGTCGGGGGCGGTACGTGCGGAGCAGGTAGCTGAGGGGCCTGCGCGATCGGTGAGGACGGAGCCCAGGCCGGTGGCGGGCCGGGCTCATCCGCCGGAGGTGGGGGCGGCGCAGGCGGGGGCGGCGGCGGGGCAGTGGTCTTGGTGACGGTGATGGTCGGTGGTGGGGGCGGCGGCGGAACCGGTTGCGGCGCAGGCGCTGCGGGAGGCGGCGGCGCGACTAGGGCCCCGACCGGCCGCACGGGCAGCGGTGCACCCGAGGGTGCGGCCCCGATCAGAGATGCGATCAGGGTGCCATGTGCGTCGCAATCAGACAGCCCGTCACCGTATTCGCCCATCACAAAGTCCCCGCCCGCGACGAGGTGAGGCAACCGCGGGGAGGGTGCGACTCCGGTGTCGATGACGGCGACGACAACGCCAGCCCCGGTGGACTCTTTCCATGCCGCCGGCATATCGAGCATCGCCAGCGCCGGGGGCAACTCGCGCAGATCGCTGCCCGGGATGACACCGGTCAGGGTGCAGGCACGGGTCTGCTTCATCGGCCAATCCGGGGCCGGTGGCGGATCCGGAGGTGGCGGCCCAGGCGGTACGACCGGTGGTGTGATCGCCCAGCTCGCCCCCATGCTGGTCGCGGCGATCAGTGCGAGGGTGCCAGCCAGTGCAGCCCCGGCGCGCGCCCTGCGTCGAAAACGGTTGGAGCTCATATTCCGTGCCTGACGCTATTGCGCAGGACCGGGTAAAGATTGAGCAGCCACAGTGCCCAAGGCAGGAGCGCGAGGATCAGAACATACTCGACCCATTCGACGAATCGCCTTATCGGAGCGGTGTATTCACGGAACGGCACCACCAATGCCGAGATAAGCGCCATCACCGCGATGGCCAGAATGACGCCGACGCAGATAAGGGCTACCTTCATGCTGGTGGCATCGTGGGCCGCGTAACGGCCGATGGCCACGGTGGCGGCGCCCACACCGGCCACCATCAGGGTGATCGATTGATAACGGTCGACAAACGACCGCGAGCGAAGTACCAGAATCACACAGACCGCTCCGACAAAGGCGGTGTACCGCCAGCCGCCGGGCTGGCCGGGGACGACGGCGTAGCGAGCCGCCGCCCAGGTCACCACGGCAAGGCCAATCATCATCCCGGTCATCGTGTTATTGCCGCGCCTGACCCAGGCGTAGACCTGCTCGGCGGTGGCCACCCCAGTCGGACCAACCGGGGACACGGTATCGGCAGGCCTGCTAGGTAGCCGCTCGAAGACGCCGCGATTGGTGACAGAGGGAAATAGCGGTGTCGGTACACCGGAGGCGGCCACGGCGGCGCTCGTCGCCCACGTCACTGCCACGATGACCCCGACGAGGGCGACGACCGCCACCCGTTCGGGGCGCACCGCCCACGAGGACGCCGCCACGACGGTGGCGGCGAAGGCAAACACGCTCACGGTCAGCGTCGCGGCGATGGCCACAATGTGGCGGCCCCAGATCACCGCGAGCACGATCACCCCGGCGATGACGGCGACCAGGGGCGCTGCCAGGTGCCAGAGTCCTGGCCTGCCGGGCAGCGACATGGCCGCGGCGGCCGCGGCGGGAATGATCGCGATCCAGGACAAGGCATGCCCGGCTGCGCGGCGTTCCCGGCCGGCCGTCGTGTCGGCCTGAGCCTTGGACAATCCGCGCGACGAGCCGATGAGGACCGCGAACAGCGCCCAGGCGACGGCCGCGCCGATCCAGCCGTAGGGGGCGTCGGTACCGCCGACACTCCACCACCAATTCACCACAATCAGACATGCCCAGCCAACGACTCCGGCGGTCAGCCCGCCAGCGACGCGGCGCCCGATATCGGGTGTCAGGGTGGCCAACATCTGTGTGGCGGCGCGAGCGATCGCCGTAGACACCATTTCGGTGACGGGCTCGTAGGTCTCTGCCGCGGACGCCGGCAGCAGCCACAGCTGCTCGCCGTCGAGCACCCCGCATTCGTCGAGGGTCTTTTGCGGGTCCAGCGGCTGTGCGTCAGCGCGGCACAGACGATAGCTCTGCTCGGGGTCGAGCTGCGGCCGGCCGCGCTCGCGCAGGACCTCGTTGACGCGAGCCACGAGGTCCTCGGTCACCGCGATCAGCGCCACCGCTGCGGGCAGCGAGTAATCGATCTCGAAGTCCTCCCCCACCAGCAAGGCGAGCCGGCACAGCGCCGGAGTGGCCGCCCGGTCGGCCGAGCTCACTGCCCGCCCTCACTACTGTTGAAGCCCGACGCCAGCCGGGCGGTGATTTCTAGATAGCGGCGACGGGTCTGGGGGCGCAGCTCGTTGATGTCAATCACCCCGGCCGAGGCGATGTGCGCATCGAAGGGCACCACGAAGACACGCTGCGGACTGACCCAGCGGGAAAACTTTTCCACCAGCGAGTCCACCAGCTTGCGGTGGGCACTGCCCTTCTGGCCTCGCACGTCATTGATGACGACCGCTGTGCGCTGCAGCAACCGGTGATAGCCGGCCTCATACGCCCAGTCCATCAGCTCGGCAGCGCCCTTTGCGCCGTCCGGTGCCGTCGAAGCCACCATGATCAGTGCATCGGCGCGGCTCATCAGACCCGGTATCACCGGGTGATCAACGTCGGTACCGGAGTCGCTGATCAGCACGCTGTAGAAGCGTTCCAACACGGTGTGGGTATCTGCGTAGATCTTGGCCGTCAGAGGCTGACGATCGGCTTGGTACCGATTGCCCAACACATCAAGGCCAGCCGCCTCGTTCATGCCAACATGAGAGCGAATATCGCTGTAGCCGTGAAGATTTCGGTCTGAGAGTACGTCCTTGTAGGAGTTTGTTGCTTTCGGGTCGATTCGGTCGGCAAGGTTGGAAGCGCGATCGGGGTTGGCGTCGATCGCGATGACTTTATCTTTGCGCAGCGCAGCGAACGTCGACCCGATCGCCGCTGTCGTCGTCGTCTTGCCGACACCCCCCTTGCCGCCCAACACCACGATCGAGTAGGTGCCGCGCAAATGGCCGGCCACCGTCGCGTTGAGGTTACGCATCAGCTGTTCATCCGGCGATTCACCGGTGTTGATGAGTTTGACGCTGCCGACGTAGAGCCACTTGCGCCATCCGCGTGACGAAGGAATCTTGCGAGGGGCGACGAGCTCTGAGGCCGAGATCTGCTCACTACGAAGCTCGGACCCGCCAAAGCCCGCACCCTGGGACCAGTCCCACTCTGGCGGCCGCGGCCCGTTCGGGCCGACACCTTGCTCTCCTGTCGATGCCCCGGCCTCGCGCGCCGGCCAGCCCGGCGGGGGCACGTTCGTGCGCTGTTCTGGCCCGGACTGCGGTGCGCCCAGGCGCGGCGGCCACCCACCAGAAGGCGGCGATGAATTTGGGCTCAGCGCGGTGCGCAGGGCGTCCCGAGAGAGGAACTGAGTGCGCTCCTCGGGTGCAACCGGGCGAGGGCCGAGGCCGGGGGCGGCAGCGTCCTGCTGAGCCGGTCCCTGGCCACGAGGGGCGCGCTGCCCCGCGGGCGGCTGCTGCCACGCCGCCGGAGGCGGCGCTGGGGCATGGCGTTGCGCATCAGCAGGCCCCTCACTGGTAAAAGATGCAGGCGAGGGTGGCAGCTGGGCCGTCACCTCGTCGGTGGGCGGCGGGAAGCCCTGCAGTGGGCTGTTCGCGGGGTCCTGGAATGGCCCCTCCAGTTTTTGCGGTTCGACCTGCGGAGCCGTTGGCGTCGGGCTGGATTGTGGTGACCCGGCATCGCTGGGCGGCGTGGTCGCCGTCCACGGCGGCACGCTGTGGCCTGTCGTGTGCGAGGTTGGGCCCCAGCCGCCAGCGCCTTCACTGGCGGGCGGGTCGAGGGGGTGTTTGCCGCTGGCCGGATCATCCTCGTCTGGGCCTGCAGCAAATCGCTGCGGCGGGAGAGGTGCCGCTGGCGCGCCGGAATCGCCTGGGCCGTCAGTGTTTGGCCCACCCGCTGGTGGGTCGTCACCTTCGTCGCGCCCTGCGTTACTCAGCGCATCGAAGAACTGTTGATCTCTGGACTCAGTCATCTAGCCCCGCCCTTCTGCCGAATCTTCACCGGGGAGCTCGTGCAGGCTCCTCGAATCGGTGAATATCACCGTCGCAGAAAGACTACCAACCTCATATTTCAGGCGTCCACGACGTTAAGCACATTAGCGTGACTGAAATGCTTGAATTCGTTGGTGGCGTTCCCAACCGGTACCGCTAGGTAGGTCCTGCAGGACATCGCTGACCGCCCGACTCACGCGGGTGGTGGTGCCGGGGAACAGCATCGTCCAACGTTGCTGGTCGTCGGTGGTGTTGGAGGAGATCACCACCCGGCCCATCAGCGAGTCCACGACCATCGCACCGGACGCGGCAAACTCGGGCCCGTCCACTGAATACTGTGTTGCGCCGATGGCCGCCCGAACAGCTCCGGTATCGGAGACGGCCACGATGACGCGGGCCTGGCGTGCGGTGAGCCCCAGTTTGAGCAGCTCTCCGATCACGTCGTAGCCCTGAGGGTCGCGCTGCCAACTGTTGAGCACCGCTTCCAGACGTTCCGCCTGCATGCTGATGCCCTCGAAGTCGGCGGGAACTTCGTCTCCGAGCAGGTCATTGACCGCTTGAAAGACTGTCGTATCGCCTGCTAGTGGGCTGAGTGTCACTTCGTCGAGTGGATCGTCACCGATTCGCCACACACGCGCTGCGACAACCCATTTGCCGTCTCGGCGGCACAGAACCGCCGTGCGTTCGGCTGATTGGTGCGCGCGCCATGCGCGTAGCGCTGCGGCGGCGCCACGCGGGTCTCTCAGGGGATCCGCCGGCGGCTTGAAGATTTCGGGAGGCCCGCAGAGACGCTCGGAGCGCTCGCCGGGGCGCACGACCCGGATCGACACCTCAATATCGCAGCGGCCCACGGTCAGCAGCCAGTCCAGGACGTCGGAGTCGAGTGTGCGCCCCTGGCACACTCCGGCTTCCTCGAGGACCTGCAAACCCGGATGGGAAGCCAGCATCGCTTCGGTGTCACCGACCGGCCGCACCCGCAGCGCGGCGGGAAGTCGGGTGATGCCGGAGAGCGCAGCTATCAGCCACATTCCTTCCGACGTGGTTGACAGCTGCGCTCCCATTGGCTGAGCCCTACCTCAGAGCCCGACGAAACGGGCCGCGTTGGCCGCGTCGCCGGTATCGGTGTTCTGGACTGCGCCGCCCTGGGCGTGGCCGTGACGGGAGATGGTCGCAAAGACCTCCTCATAGGACTGGGCGATCGCGCGCTGAGCCTCGGAGTAGGCGTTGGCGCCCTTGTCGGTCCAGAAGTCCTGAGTCTGGGCGAGCACGCTCAGCGCCTGATCTTTCAGGCCGGTCAGATGGGTGACCAAGCCGGCCTGAGCGGCCACGTGATCCATGATCTTGGCCTGGTCGTAACGCATACCTTCCATGATGTGTCCTCTTTCTTGAAAGTTGTTTATGGGCAGTGAATTACGACTGGGTGGAGATGGCGGCCAGGTGTGCCTGGTTCTCGGCCTCCACGCGGTCGTACTCGTTGGCGCCGATCTGCATGGCCTGGATCAGCTGGTCGAACCGTGACGACACGTGGCGACCGGTCGTGGCGATGTCGTTGGTGCTCTTCAGCGATGCGCCGGCGGCCAGTCCGACGAACGCCCCTCCACCGAGGTCCTCGTTCATCGAGACGTAGCGACCCAGCGCGTTGAGGGTCTGGTTCTTGATCTCATCGAGTTGGCTTGCGGCGCTACGCAACTTGGTTGAATCAGTCTGAAACATGCTCGTTCCCTTTCGTTTCCCCACGGGGATGTCTGATTGTGTTTGAAGTCATTTCGTGTGTGTCGGTTGCTTCCGAGCCGATCAACCTCCCCCGCCTGTGTAGATCACACCATCGGCGGTCAGGATGGGGATTGCGTCGGCGTCGTCGAGAACCACCGACAGGGAGGTGTCGTCCTGGCCGCGGGCCGAGCCCTGATCGCGCTGACCAGCCTGGGCGGCCCCCATCGGCATCATGCCGGGCATTCCCGATCCCCCGGGCGCACCTGTACCGGTGCCCGTACCGGCGCGGGCTGCCGCAGCCGGCTTGTTGCCCTGACCCGCTGCGCTGGAGCCATCGACGGCAGCCGGTCCCCACCACGTCGAAGGCATGCCGATCGGGCCACTGCCGCCCACGCCCAGGCCGGCAGGCTTGGTCAGGGCGGCCGTCACGGGGCCACCGCCGGAACCAAAGCTGCCGCTGACGCCGTTCATCGACGCCGCCAGGCCGGCGCCGGGTGCGTTAGCCGACAAGCCCCCGAAGGGCCCGCCCCCCATGCCGCCCATCGAACCCATCATCCCGCCGAGCTGCCCACCGATCTGCTGGGGCATCTGCGCAAGCTGGGACAGCGGCTGGGTCATTCCCTGCAGCGCCTGGGGCGCGGCGCTGGCCACCCCCATCATCTGCTGGCTAGCGCCCATCAGATCAGTGTTTCCGGCCTGCGCTGGCTGGGGACTGCCCGTCGCGGTCTCACCAGATTGGGCGCCCGACTGCCCACTGGCCGCGCTAGTGGCCGCCGACAACGCTGCCGGCGCGGCGGAGGACACCGCTTGGCCAGCGGCCTGCAATGGCTCACCGAGCCCCTGCAGACCGGCCTGGACCCCGCTCTGTACGCCTTGGGCGGCCATGCTGGCCGCGCCCGCTGCCAAGCCTGCCGCATCCCCACCGGTCACCATCGGTGGGCGCAGGGGCACACTAAGCCCTGACGCGATCCCTGCTGCCGCCGTCGCATAGCCGGTCATGGCGGTGGCATTCTGCGACCAGAACTCGCCGTACTCGGCATCAGTTTCGGCGATGGGAATGGTGTTGAAACCCATGAAGTTGGTGGACTGCAGCACCGCTTCGCGCACCCGGTTGGCCACGCAGACGGGGTATGGAATCGTCGCTGCTACGGCGGTGGAGTGCGCGGCGGCCGCCTCGCTGATCAACACGCCCGCCTTTTCCGCGTGTGCTGCCGCCTCCAGCTGCCACTCCGACTTCGGCACGGCCGCGGCCATCATGGAGGTCCCGCCCTGACCCCACCAACTGCCTGCGGCTGTCGTCGCGGCGGTGGTCATCATCTGCGCGCCCTGCTCCATATGGGTGATTCCGGCGGTCTGGTACGCGGCCAGCACCGACGCCATGGCCGCCGCACCAGGGCCCGTCGTGAGCCGGATGGCGTTCGTCTCAGGGGTAATGCCCCAATACTGGACAGGCATGCGCTCAGAGCAGCAGCGAGGCTTCGTTGACTGCCTCGGTCGCGACAGACATCACCCCGGAGAGCCCGACGTTGGCAGCGAACATTCCACGATCGGCGACGTTGGCTCCGGTCTCGGCGAGGAACTGGGCGTTGTGCGCCTGGATCGCCGTCGCCAACAGGGTCGAGACCTCCTCGCTCCCCATGGGAACCACCGCGGCCATGGCCGGTGCGGAACCGGCCAGTACGCCGGCGGTTGTCGCGGTGCCGGTCGCCTCAGCTACGGATTGAGCAGCAACGCCCACCGGGTCAACAAAAAAGGTCACGAGGAGCCTCCCCTTAGATGCTTGGTGCCTGATGGATCGATGCTAGAGCGGTTCGGCTAGGCCTGCCACCAGCGCAGGCACATTCACCGCATATTCGCCGGACGTCCGCGCCGAGCTGAGACATTTCGCCACACCTCAATTGTCTCAGCTACCCCAGGCCGGTCTGAACACTAATTCGCGCGGGAGCGCGCCGCGAGCTGTGCTGCGGATTCCGCAACATCACAGATGACCTGCAGTCGCTTGCTCAGGACGGTGGCGGCGACCAATCCCGCCCGGGCTTCTTGAGCGATCTGCATGAGCTGCTCCACCAGCACTTCTGTGGTCGCGCTGAGCGGGTAGTCGGCATCGTCTCGCAAAGTGGCCTCCGCCCCCGCGAGCACGAGTTCGAAGCTGCCAGGGGTCCATCCCAAGGCAGCTTCGATACGCGCCCGGGTGACGTCGCGCGCGGGAATCTTGCCGCGGTTGATCAAATCGGTGATCGTGGAGCGGCCCACCCGGGCCAGCTTGGCCAGGTCGATCTTCGACAGACCTAAGTCCAGCCTGGCCCCATCGACGGCTGCACCGAGTCGATTTCCCAGCTCACTCAACTGGCAACACCTTCGCGATCTGGGCGGGAGCTGACAACCGATCGGTCACATAGATACCGCGTCCCACTGGCTGTCGGGCTGCTTTCACGCCCCTGATCAGCTCGCCTTCCATGCGTTCGCCGTCCATGACGACAAGAGGCGCGGTTTGGGCGATCAGCCGCCCCGCGAGCGGAGACGACATCGCCGGCCCCCACGGAAACCGTCTGCCCACGATCAGGTGCAGGCCGACCTCCCGGGAACGGTCGATGTACTTGGTCAACCCCTCGACCGCCGGGCCCTTACCGTCGGCACGGAACATGTTCGCGCCGGCACTCCACCCGGCCACGATCTGCTCGTCGTCGACGACGACAAAGATCTCCGGTCCCGACCACGACCGCTTGGCCTGCGCCAGCTCCTCCTGCCCCGCGCGTCCGCGCGGCATCCGCGGAGCAAGGACGGTATCGATGTGTCGGGCCATCGCCCGCACGTCATCCTCGTAGTAGGTGTAGCCCTCCGACTCCACACCGTCTTCGCCGATGTAGCGACCGAGGTGGGGGCCCTGCACGACCTTCACTAGGGAGTTGCCCGGATCGATGACATAAATCTGGGCCTCCTCGGGGCGGTAGCAGCGCATAATCGCCCGGGCGACGGCGGCCACAGAGTTCGACACCCCACCCTCGGGGTTACCGATAAACATCAGGTGCGGATTGCGTGTGAAGTCGGCTTCTGCCGCCACTAAACCGACCTCGGAAATGCCGAACGGTACGACGCCCGGGCGCGAGTCACGGCGGGCGGCGAACACCTCATCAAGGCGCACCGTGCTGGGCAGCACCCTGACCTCGGCGACCTGGTCGACGCCGGTGAGGTCGGTGATCATCGCGGCAACCTCGCGCGGTCCGCCGCTGCTGCCGTCCGCTGCGGTCAGGATTGGCAGCGCACTCTGAAAGTGGTAACCCGCCATCGACGTGCCGCGACCGCTGATGGTTTCGGTGCGTGTCTCGGCGTTCTCGTCGTCGGGATCGGCAAGCAGCTCGCGCTCGCCGAAGGGAACCTTCTTGGCGACATCACGATTGTTCTTGGACGGATCGTCTTGACTATCCAGTGCCAGTTCGACATTGAGTGTGAAGGAACTCGACATCCACGACGGGAACCCCCCGGCGATCCAGCCGGCCGCGGCAAGGATGGTGCGCACGCCGAGGCTGTTGCCGCGCTGCATGACGACACTCAAGTCGGCCAGCATATCGTCTCCGAAGGTGGTGCGGAACTGCTGCCACCCGTCGATCACCAGGAACACTTCCCCGAAGGGGTCCTGCGGCACCGGGCCGGCCTCACCGCCGAACTTGCGAGCCCGGAAGCTCTCGATCGTCATCCCGAGGCGGCTAAAGGCATCCTCCCGCTCTTCGACGAGCAACTTCATTTCCGCGATCGTGCGCTGCACTCGCTCGCGGTCTCCGGCCCGCGCGAACGAACTCACGTGCGGCAGCGACTCGACCTCGTTAAGGCCTGTGCCGCCCATGGCCACCACCACGAACTGAACCCGTCGCGGGTGGTACATCATGGCCGCACCCGTGATGATCGTGGCCAGCGCCGTGGTTTTGCCCGAGGTTTGCCTACCGATGACCGCACAGTTGCCCGACGAGAAGTCCAGTGCGTACACCCGCTGGGCGTGCTGGAACGGCCGGTCCTCGATCCCAACCGGGAATTGCAGCCCAGCAGTATCGCCGTAATCCTGATACCAGGGCTTACGCCGCAGCCGACGCACCAGATCCTCGACGGGAACCGGGGCAAGCGGCGGCAACCACATCTGGTGAACCGGCACCCGGGTCTGCTCACGCAACGACGTGATCGATGCCTCCAGCTCCCGGATCGGCTGTCCGTCCGGCCCAAGCACCGTGTCAGCACTCTGTACCGGGGTGGCGGCCGGACGCGGCGCAGAGGCGATCTCGGCCATGGGGGCTGCAGTGAAAACCTCCGGTGCCATGTAACCGGCCTGCGTGCGCACCGCCTCGGCGATCACTCGCCGCGGCGGGTGATACACCTTGCGGGCGAACGCCGATTGGAAACGCACCAGCCGGTCGCGGCCCTGCACGCGCAACAAACCAGCGCCAGCAGGCTTTTCGGGTAGATGCTTAGCTTCGTCGGTACCGATGATGGCCATCGACTCCCCCGCATCCAGCGTGCGCAAGCCCACCCGGATCGGGATATTGGCCATGATTCCCGATTGCATCTCATGCCCCAGGCGCTGGGACCCCAAAATCATCTTCACGTTCAGGGCCCGGCCCTGGCGTCCGATCTCGTCGATGATCTTCTTCGACTCGGGAGCGTCGATGAACATCTGGGTGAACTCGTCGATGACGATGATGAGTGCCGGTAGCGGCTCTAGCCGCTGCCCCAGGTGAATCCGGCGGTACTCGTACTCAGCGACCTCGCTGATACCAGCGCGGTCGAGCAAGGACTTGCGGCGCTCGAGCTCCCCGTTGATCACATCACCCATACGCTCAATCCACAACGAGTCGTCTCTCAAGTTGCCCATGGCTGCAACGACATTGGGAAGACCCGCCACCATGTTCGCCGTCGTTTTGCCCTTGAAGTCGAAGAACGCGAACACCAACGTCTCCGGAGAGTGAGTCAGCGCCGCGGACAAGATCAACGTCGTCAAAAAAGACGACTTGCCTGAACCGGTAGTGCCGGCAATCACCATATGGTGGCCCATGCCGCCCTCATGGGTCTCTTTAAAGTCGATGTAGACCGGGCCGCCTGTCGGGTCGACACCAATCGGGAACTGCAGCCAGTTGGCTCCCCATGAATTGTTCTCGAAGGGAGGCCCGGACAGCGTTGGGGCCCAAAGTTTTTCCACATCCAGATTTCCAGGATCCTCGATACCGAGGATCTTATAAAGATCGGCCTCGACGGAGCTGTCGTCGATAATGCTGCGCGAACGTTCGCCCTCCACACGGTAGCGAGCCATCTTGCGCGCCAACACCCGCGCACTGGCGGCGTCCATCGAATCCGGGCGGCAGAACCACCGACCGCGATGGATCACCTCAGTAGTCGAGACCCAGTACGTATTCGACTCTTCGAAGCCGAGGCCGCGCCCCGGCTCAGATGACAGCGCCAGAAAAGTCACGCCAGCCACGCCGCCAGCACGGGTCAGCGTCTCCCAGTGGCGGTCATCGCCACGGCGCCGGCGGTCATCGACCACCAGCCAATGCGGCGTGGCCGCAGAGTTCGTGCGGAAAGCTTCACGATTATGCAGTTCGGTGCCCACCGCGGCGTCCATCTGTTCCCCGCTCGTCCATACCATCCGAGCAGCACCACCCCGATCCTGCAGCGTCGGATGAGCGCAGTGCGGCAACCACTTGCACCATTCCCAGCGAGCCAGATCGTCGGTAACGATCATGATCTTGAAGTCTCGCGGCGAGTGCGCCACCGCGGCCTGGCAGATCATCGCGCGCGCCAAGTCATAGACCGGCTCCATGCCGTCACGACCGATCAGCGCCATTCCCGCAATGTTGCGCAGCAGCAACGGTTTTGGGGCACTGTGCAGCTTGCTCTGAGTCTGCAGGAACGCCGAGGAGGCGTCATAGGTGACCGGCTCGTAATCCTCGCGGCGACCAAGTTCGTTTGTTTCCAGCTCCTTGACGACCTTCGAAGTACCAAGCCCCATCCGGACTTGGGTGCAAAACACCTTCAACACTTGGTCATTCGGCGTTCTACACCACATCCGTGCCGAACCGACCAAGCCTGAAAGGAGCGCCGGATTGGGGTGCAAATACTCAAACTGTGCGTGCTGTGCACGCGCGGCATCTTGGACGTTGTCGCGCGTCTCATCCAGCGTCATCGAGTAGTCGCGCCGTGCCTGCTCGAGCTGAGGGCCTGACATCTGCTTGTCCCCGCCGGCACCCCGGTTGGAGAACATGTACGAGCCCATCGACACGATCATCATGATCGGGAAGAACAGGCTCATCATGCCCATCGTCCCGCCCCGCAAACCGGGTTGCGACAGCATCAGGGCCATCATCCCGAGGAAGGCCACGCCCATCACTACCGGCAAAATGATCGCGGCCTTGCTGCGCGGCAGCGGTCGCGGGGCCTCCAACGGTTCAGGTACCGAAAGCTTCCCGCCCATCGTCGGGGGAACCTTCACCGCACCCTGGCGAGGCTTCACTGTTGCCATAGGGGTTACCGTCCTTGTCCGGTGATCGGGGCGGCGGGACCGGCGAGTGTGTCGTGCATCGTCATCGCTGCCTGCCGCGAAAGTTCGGGCCCTGCTGGCCACACACGTAGCAGCGGCCACGGCGCTAGCCGCGGCGCAGTGTTCTTGAGTCCCAACGCCTGCAGCGCGTCGTCGTCGAAGGGAACGCCGTAGCGTGCGCCCGATTCGCTGATCAGCCATAGGGTTTCGCGGCGTGTCGAGTCGGCATTGGCGCCGGTTGTCGAAACCCATGTTGCAGGGCGATCAGCCAACAACACCTGGTCGGCCTGCTTACCTTGATCCTGGCTGCCGACAACGAGCGGAACCAGGTGCGATTCCTGCTCGGCCCGGACCGGCAACGCCCGCCCAACCAAAAATCGTTGACGCGCCTGCCGATCGGTTGCTCCCCGCTCCCACGCAACGCACAACACCGGCTCGGCACGCCAATCGACAACCGTCAACGGCGCATCGGGATAACCGGTCACATCAAGGACACTGCGCACCGCAACGTCACCCAAGACGTCGGGCGCGATACGCGGCGGCTGCGGAATACCAAACGAATCCCGCTGACGCAGCATCGCCGCCACCACCGAGGACACCGGCTGAACACCATCGGCAAGCACGACGTAGAACTGATCCTTGCCCGAGGCCACGTCCTGAGACACCACCACCGACCCATTCAGCACAGGCGCGGGCGTGCCCAGATTGACCGCGCTGGGCGCGCCGGAGCCCGGTACCGAAGGCACCAACAGCGGGCGGCCGGCGGGCAACGCGTCGACCATGGCCCGAGACAGCTCGACCGGTGAGCCCGCCGTCTGCAGCCCCAACGGCTCAACGACCGCCCTGTCGGTCAGGTCGACCGGCATCCGCACACCGTTGGCGATCACATAGGCCTGCCCGTTGAAAGAGCCGACAATCGCGGTGTCGCCGGTGACCTCGCGGGCTCGATCCCCCAGCGTCAACTCACCGTTGATACCGGTGATGACCGGCCGCCCGCTCATCGTGTCTGACGCGGTGTCGCAAACCGCCCACCGCGACACCTCCGGGGTCAGCACCTGCGGCGGCTCGGTGGGAGCCCCCTCAATGCCCACCAGCGGTCCCCGAGGCCACTTGGCGAGGTCGTCAGGGCTGACGAACGTCGGCTCGGCGGGCTGGCCAGCAATCAACCACGCCGAGATCAAGTTAAACGCCGGATGCAGGCGGCCATCGACGGAGACGAACACTGTCCCGAGTTTGCGGTCGGCCACAATCTTGGAATCGTTGACCAACCCCGCCGGCCGAAGCCAGCCCACCACGAGAGCCCCAACCATCACCAGGACCGCGAGCAGAGCTGAGATCATCAGCACCAGGCGTTGAGTTCGCATCCGGTCGGTCTGCATCCGCACTGACCGGCGCTGAAATGCAAATCCCAGTCGTCGGCGAAGGAAGTAGTGGCCCGATACCTGTGTCTTGGAGGCCAAATTCATCGGCACTCCAAAACCGTACCGTGCAAAACAATGCCCGAGCCACCACCGCAGCCAAATTGACTGCGAAGGAGTTTTGTCGACGTTGCTGAGTCGACAACGGCACCTGGCCTACCGGGCAACCTCCAGCAGGGTTATACGGCATCAGCCAGCGTAGACGAGATCCTCTTCGACACTGGCCAGCGAGTCGACGATCAAGTCCCGGATATGAACATTGCCGGCGGCGGCCGCGGCGTAGCACATATCGGGTAGCGGCAAGGGGCGGGTGGCCCAGCCGCCGATCAACTCGGCGGTGCGTGCCACCATCCAGTGCGCGCGGTATCGCGCGAGCTCTTCGATGGTTTCACTCGGGTCGCTCTGGCCGACAAAGCCTGGCCGGAAGATCGACGTGACCGTATTGAAGTCTTTGGCCGCCGCGTCATACTCGGCCCACTGCTGCGGGCTCGGGTCGCGATCGCCGCCGCGCGTGAGCCAGATTTGACGGATCGGGATAGGGATCCCGCCGTCGACGGCCTGGGCTTGCGTAGTCGCCGTATTCATCAGCGACGCGCTCGCCGCCGACACGATGCGGTCCTGAAGCAAGGGGTCTGCGTCCATCACCCGCACGAGGCGGGGGTAGACATCGGGCCACAGCACCGCCAACCGGTGCTCGTGCATGCCATCCATACCGGGCGAGGCCAGCTGGCCGGGCTGAAGCAGCGGGTTGGTTTGGCGTGAGCAGGACGGCGCGTGCTCAACTCCAGCATCACGTAAGGAACTGACCGGCCCGGTCGTCGCTGCGGCCACCAGACGCCAGCCCGATTCTGCACGCAGCTGCGCGTACTCGACCAGAACCCGCGCGGGATCGGCCCAACCAAACCACAGCTGCCGAAAGTGGTCATCCACCAAGGGATCCGAGGACACAACGCGAACCGAGCGAGGCATGAAGACCCCCGCAGGAATGTAGCTGGCACCGTCATTAGAGGTGACCACCGTTTCCATACCGCTCGGCGACCGGAACACCCCAACCGCCCACTCAATCGGGTATCCGACCGCTTGAGCCGCATGCTGCAGCTTCCAGGCCAGCTCCTTGGCGGCTGCTGCATCGGAAGACTCCCGACGTTCACGCGCCGCAGCGCTTTGACCAGCGGCCACCACACTCGCCGGAATCAGCGTCGCGCCGCCGCCAGCACCGGACGGCCCCGCCGCCGAAGCCGGTGCGACATTGCTACCGGCGGTGGTTGCTCCGGCTGGAATTGTCGCCGCGGCGGGCGGCGCGGGAGCCGCCGGCGGTCCCATCGAGCCCGGCGGGAGCATCACCGGAGCGCCCCCACCCCCACCGGCGCCCACGCTGGTCCCTGCCGGGACAGCACTGCTGGGAGTAGCAGGAGTGACCATGCCAGGCTGCGCCGCGGCCGGCGCCACTCCGCCGGCTGCACTGGCCGCCACTGGGGCTGCTCCGGCATGGGCACCGCCGGTCAAGGCCGACGACGGGCTCGCCGGCGCGGGAGCTGCCGTGGATGGCATCCCCCCGCCAATACCAGCCCCCGCAGACAGCCCCTGTGAAAACGCCGCGGCAGGCGAACCGCCACCAACGCCAGAAGTCGGCAGACCGCTACCTGCGGGCAGTCCGCTACCAGCACCGGGCATTTGGCCCATGCCGCTACCGAGAGGATTTGAACCCATCCCCCGCATTCCTCCGCCAAGGCCGCTGGGCATTTTCGGCATCCCCCCAGACCCCAAGCCGCCGCCACTTCCCAGACTGCCCATCCCCGGCATACCGCCACCACCAAGGGGTGAAGCAGCGGGCTGCCGGGGAGCCTGCATCACTGAGGGTGCCTGTGTCAGAGGACCGCTCGCTGGGCTGATCCCGTCATCCCCAGCCGCGGGCACCTTCCCGCCCGGGTTAACCCCAGACTGCGCCGCAGACGCTCCCGTAGCCGGATCAGACGGGGATTCTGATGGCTTTTCGTTGTCTAGGTGCGGCTTCGCCGTCCGCTTACGGGGGTCGTTGTCTTGGGTGATTCCCGGTGATGTGTGGTCGACAGGCTGGACTGGTGGTGAGGCGGGGACATCGCCCCATTTCGTCAAAAGGTCTAGTGCTCTTGTGTTTTCGACACTCTTCTTGAAGGAGGTATGTGCTCCCATGGCGGCGGCTACACCGGCTTCAGTCTGGTAGCGCGCCACTCCGTGGTAGGTCGTAACCAACGCTTGCGCTTCGCCAGGGAGCTCGGCGCTCGCGATCTTGGCGTCGGCTTCTCGGACAAGCTGTTCCTGGCCGGCGCGGGTGTCGCGAAGCACCTTCGCAATGTCGGCGCACTTATCTGCGACTTTGCCGTGCCAGTCGGCGATCGTGCGTGCCTCCTCGGCCAACACCGCTCCAGCGCTGTGTGCCTCGTCGAACCCACTAGAGTCGGCCGCCGCTTTGAATGCCGCATTATCGATAGTGATCTGCTGGTGGATCTCAGTCCACGACGACGCACCCGCCCGGTACATCTGCTCCTGAGCGTCCCAGTGCGCTGCGTCAGGGGGCTCCATGTCCGGCGTGACAATCAGTGGCCCGTACGAGCCGGCGGCTCCGCCCACAGCAGGCATTAGCGCAGTCCACACTCACTGGCGATAGTGTCTACGAGAGCATTGCCCTGTTCCTGAACTCGCTCCGCTTCAGTCCAGTCACGCTGATTCATCGCATGTAGCTCGTTGATACTGAGCGTGATCCAGTTCGTCATGGGGTCCGCCAACGACTGCGGCGTCGCGGGCCCGATGCTGTTCCGAAGGTTGCTTATTGCAGCAATGCCAGTGCGCTTCTCCGCCGCAAGCGCAGCAGCGCTCGCGGGCGTGCGCCAGTTTGGGTCGGCCTCTAACGCCGTAGCACTCGCCTTGCTCGCCTGGGCGGTTGATCGAGCGGCTCGGTCCCAGGCCGCACAGGCTGTCGTTTTCGCGGCTTCGATGTCGCCGCTGGTGTAGGTGGCGGGCGGTGGCGGGACCACGTTGACGGTGTTCGGCGCCGGCGTGGCCGGGGTGGCGAGTGCGAGAGTTGCGGTCGCCGCCGCGACGGCGGCGAGGGCGAATGCGCCTCCGGCAGGGATCAACCCGAATCGGGGACGGCGCGGCCTCTCCGGAGGCTTCGCGCCGGTGGTTGGGCGATGTGGCGGCGGCCCAGCATCTGGCGGGACCGGGTGAGTCGTCGGTGTTGCGTACGTGGTCATACCGCTACGCCGCCGCTGCCGGGTAGGAGGGTGAGCGATTGCCGGTTCTCCTGCTCGATGGTCACCATCGATGTGACGGACTCGCTCTTGCGGCCATAGAGGCTGGCGATGCGTCGTCCTCCAATAGCGTTGAGGCCCTGGCGAAGCGCCTCGTCCTCAACAACGGTCTCAGTCAAGGGTGCCCACATCGGTCGGGCTGCTGCGGCGGCGACCGCGCCAGAGGATGCGGCACCGGAGGGCGCTTGCGCGGCCGTCTGTGCCACCAAGGCGGGTGCCGACGCGTTCGCGGCTTGGGCCTGGGCAGGCTGGAGGGTGAAAGGCTTTGTGACAGCAGGCATTGAGGTCTCCCCTTACTTCTGGCAGGCGGCGTGGACTTTGTCCATCGCGGTCTGGCTCTGCTGGGCGGGTAGGTTGCGGTCCTGGTTACTGGTATCGGCTGCTAGCACGGCAAGCGTCGCGTCGATGTAGTCATGCATCGGGTCGGCGATCTCGGGCGGAGTTGCTGGGCGGGTGTGCAGTCGCAGGTACTCCATCTCGACGAGAACCACCGCTTGCTCGTTGGCGAGCGCTGCTTTGTATTCAGGGCTGTCGCGGTTGGGTAGGGCGGCGACGAGGGGGACGGAGGCTTCGTAGACCGCGTTGACGACCGACTTGGCTGAGGCGCACGCATCATCGCGGGCGGCGCTGATCTCCTCGGCGCTGTAGGAGGTCGCTGAAGGCGTCACTGTTGTCGTGGTTGGCGATGGATCGGGCCGAGTCCATGCGAGGGCACTCATCACCGCTGCCGCGATTGCCAGAATGACCGCACCACCGGAAAGCGCCCAGACCGTCTTGGACGTGCGTTCACGTGGCACAGGGGCGGGATGGGGAGGCGGAAATGCGGGTGGCGGTGGGTACGGCTGAGGGGGAAGCACGCCAGTAATCGCGCCGGGGAACGGGCCCTGAGGCGGCTGTTGGGCGGCTGGAGGCGGCGCCCACGGGGAACCCGAACCCTCGACAGGGGGTCCGAGCTGCGGTGACGTGCCCTCACTCATGCGTTAACCGTAGCGCCGAACGATGACATGTGGCTACCGGCAGGGTCGGATTCGCACATCGGCTGGCTAACTTCATGGCCCGTATCGCTACAGGTCGCCGAGCAGCTCGGCGGCGGCCAGCGCTGCTTGCTCTGCGTTCTGTTCGATCGCGGCGCGCTCGGCGTAGGCGTCGGCTACGGCGGCCTGCAGCGTGGTGCTGATGACTTGCTCGAGTCCCTCGTTGGTGTGTCTGGTCGTGCATCCGGGAGCCAGCGATAGAGATACGAGGCGACCGTGGTGATTGACCGAGAGCTGGACGTCGCCATCGGCGCTTTCCATCTGCACGTCGATGCTGGCCCACTGCTTTCTGAGGTCGCGCAACGTCTGCTGAACTCGCTCGATGCGTGCGACGTTGTGAGCGACCAGCTCGGCCTCGGACTGGTAGGCCGCGGTCATGGGGTGCCCCCTTCGTTGTCGGGTGGCATCACGACGCGGCGGCGCGGACGCCCAGGTGCGGCCGGATCACCGGATCCCGCCGTGGAGGCTGCTGTGTTGTCGACGCTGACGGTCTGGCGACGCTCTACTTCACCCCTGACCGGTTCTTCGTTGGGACTGGAGGGAACGACGACCTTCTTGTCCGGCGGCGTGGTCGCCCTGCCCCCGCCAGCACCGCCCCCGCCCATACCGCCCATCGGCGGCATCATTCCCATGCCGCCCATCCCGGCACCGACCGACGTGGATGAACCGGCCGAGGGGATGGCCCCTGATGTCGCCGGCAGCGCCGGCGTGGTCCCGCCGGGCGCTGATGCGGCGGCCAACGCGCCGCCACCCGGGGGCAGCGAGGTATCGAGCCCAGCTGGCTCCATGCCGCCCCCGCCGCCACCACCGCTGCCGAGGCCGCCACCGCCGAAGTCGGATACGCCGGGGTCATCGGTCGGAACGTCGATCCCAAGCTCAGGCTCCTGTTGCATGCCTGCCGCGGCGCCCTGCATCACCTGGCTGGCAGCGCCCATGAGCTGCTGGGGAGTGCTGGTAATCGCGCCGATAGCGCCGCCGAGGGCACCGGCGATGACCGAGGGAATCATCGCGGCCATTGGCAGGATCTGCTGTAGCTGGTCACCGCCCATCGGTGACGCGCCCTGACCAGCGGAAAGTAGAGAGTCGGTCGAAGGGTCCGCCAGCGGATCAGCACCGCCCGCCGTACTGGAGTCTGCGCCGGCTTCCGAGGAGTCCCCCGATGCGTGGTCGTCACCGCTGCGGCCGGCGCTGCGGTCACCAGGCTGCCCGGTGGCGTCGCCGGGCGAGCTGCCGTCCTGGACGATGTCGGCCACGGGCGGCGGTGGCGGCGGGGCTTGGGGCAGCTCGCCGAGGTGATAGGACACTCCAGCCGCGGTGGCCTTGTTGTCGAGTTGCTGCAGCTGATTTCCGTAGCGCGCAACCTGCTCTGAGCCCATCAACCCGCCGGTCTGCATCATCAGCAGCTGTGCTCTCGTGAGCGACTGCCGCGTGTTGGTGAACTGCTGAGTCCGGGGTGTCTCCGCTTGGGTGCGGTCGAATCGGCCACCGTGATCCTGCGCCGCCTGGGCCACGGTGCCCGAGTGGGAGGCCATCTGATCGGCCCACGACGCGAACTTGTTCAGTGAGGCGCTCAACTGCGGGCCGGTTCGCCCCGTGATCCCGGCGGCGACGGCGTTCTCCGCGGTGCGGGCAGCGGCGGCGGCGGCTTCGAAGGCGCCCTGGTAGGCCCGGCACGCCGTGTGAAACGTCGACCCAGTGCTGCTGCTACCCGCCTCGATCAGCCCTGCGGTCGCCTCGCCGGGGCGAGGCGCCATCGGCATGATGGGGGTGTCGGCTGCGACCGCGTTGGCTCTAGCCGCGGCCGCAGTGGCCGGACCACCCACCGGGGCCACGGGTCCAGCACCCACGGCCATCGATGCGGCGTTAGCGCCGTCGATCTCAGCCATGTTGGTGCTCACCGCGGCCACCGCCTGGGCCGCGGCGCTGAGGACTGCCGCGCCGTCGAGTGCGCGGCTGGACAGCACGGCTCCATGCTCGGTCAGGCGAGCGGCAGCGCTCGTTGACACCTCATCCAGGGCCAGCGGGGGGTGAATGGGAGGTACCGCAGCCAGCACCGACAAACTGGCGGCCGTCGAGGTCATGGTTGCCGCGACGGTGGCCAACCCGGCGTACTGCACGTCAACGCGCGGCATATCTCCCCCTAGAAGTCGATGGTCATCGCGAACGCGGCCACCTGGTCCTCGGTGGGCAGAAAAGATCCCACATTCTCGACGTGGTTGCGTTCCATCTCCAGGCGCAGCGCCAACTGGGACCGCAGGTAGGCCAGGGTGTTCAACCGGATGATCCGCGCCGCCAGCTCTTCGTCGGCGAGGTCCATCGCCTCCGGCTCCAGTTGCACCCCGACCGTGGCGCCCTGACGGTCGACAGAGACGATGATGGACTCATCGTGGCTGGTGGCCTCGAAGACCTCCACCGTTGTCTCTTGCGCGGACTCCAGCACCAATCCCGCCTACGTATCGGACGGACTGATCGTGAGGCGGGCCTGGTTTTCAGCTTCGATCCGCTCGTAGTCGGCGGCCGAAGCCAACAGAGCGTCGCGCATCTCTTCGTGGCGACGCTGTTCGCTGGCCAGTGCCGCGTCACGCTTGCCGGCAACCTCGCTGATGGAGGCTTTGACCTGGTGATACAGCGGGCCTAAGGTTTGCGCCTCGGTCGTCATGCGCTCGTTGTCGGCGCGGGCTGCTTTGATCTGGTCGATCGCTTGGGCATGGACTTCTGCGCGCCGACGCAGCTCAGAGGGCTCGACCTGGATTACCACACTCACAATTTAACCCCGTTCCGGTATCTGTGCGGACAGCTAATGCACCCCCGCCAGCACGGTGGGAGCCGTAGCTGTGGGAGTTGTCTGGACTTGGGGACGTGCCCAGCCCAGGAAATTCGGGCCGGTCGGCATCTGCTCGACCGGGGTCACTTGCCCGTTGAGCCAGACTTTGCCGTTGCCCAGCGCCATCACTCGGTGGTCGGTGAACTGGGCGTAGTCCATCAACCTCAGCTGACTGGGCGAGACGGGATCATTCACGGGAGCACCTGGGGGCAACACAGTGATTTGGGCTTGTCCCGCGGCGTCGTCGAGGTTGGCCCCGCCCAGAACAAGGCGCCCGGCGTGGGCGAGCTGCGGGCTCTCAGCGGTGACAGTCGAGCCGTCCGGCAGCTTCATTGAGACGTCGGGCCCGGGCTGGGCCGCCGGGACCTGTCCGCTCTCAGCCGCCGCCGGTTGAGGGTGGGCACCGTCAGCGGGTTTGGCCGCCGCGGGCTCGGTCGTCGCAGCATCCTTCTTGGCGTCATCATCGGTAGCCGTGTGCTCGGCTTTGGCATCAGCCTTCTCGGTGCTGCCGCCCTCGGCCACGTCTTTGACCGCCGACTGCGGGTCGCTCTTGTCCTGCGGCGCCCCGGTGTAGTCGTCGACGGGGCGGGCGGTCGCGTCTTTGATCGCCCCGCCGATCGCCCCGCCCAGGTTGCCAAGGCCGCCTCCCCCACCGAGGCCGCCCATTGCGGGCATCATCGACCCCATCGCGCCGGGCAGCCCGGACAAGGCGCCCATCGCCGGACCTGCCAGCCCAGCAAGGCCGCCCATCAACGGATCCGAGGCCAAACCGTTGAGCAAGGGGTCGCTGCCCAGGGGGTCACCGGTAGTGGTCCCTTGCCCAGTAGCGGGACCGCCCGCCGATTCGCTTGCGCCGCTGCCGGTTTGGCCGCTACCGGCAGTGCCGGCGGCAGGATCGGTGGACCCGGTGCCCTTGCCGGCGGAGTCCTTCACCGCGTCGTAACGCTGCGCCAGCGCGTCGAGCACCTCAGCCTTGGACTCGGCATCGATGCCCGAGGACTTGACGACGCCCAGAATCTCCTGAGTCTTGCTCTGCAAGAAGTCGTTGAGCTGCTGTTGTCCGGCCGGAGTGTCCAAAGTTGGCCCGAGCTTGTGGATTTGGTCGACGAGCGCCGATTGCAGTGCCTGCAACTGTGCTTTGCCCTGGTCAGAACCCGTCTTGGCGCCCAGGACCGCATCGATGAGTTCATCGTCGGCCTCGGCCAGCGCCGTCTTGTTCTTGGCCAGTGCGTCATCGACACGGCGGGATGCTTCGGCGGCGCGGCCCGCGAAGCCGTTGTCGGCCGGCTCAGGCGTCTGACCCGGTGTGCCAGATCCGGGTGTGTCGACACTGGCCGGCACGGTCGCAGGTGGCGTCCCGGGCGGGTCAACGAGCTTGCCGCCGTTGAACAATGTCGGGTTGTCGAGCCGCAGCGCTCCCAAGTATTTGTCATCGAGGGTGGTCGGCAGATCCTTGTTGATCAGCCACTCCTCGGGATGGTTCTTCGCGCGCTGGTACATGTCGTTGAGCGCGGTGAAATCCGCGTCGTTCAGCGTGCCGCGCCAATCGGGCTTGTAGCGCAAGATGTGGTCGATGGCCGCGACGACCTCAGCTGCGGTGGCCATCAGCGGCTCTCTGCATGGGGGCCGACACAGCAGGCCACGGTCCGATCAGCAACCGAGACTTGCGCACCGGGCGGTGTGCCAGACAGCTGGTCAGCCGCGTCGGCGAGCGTTGCGGCCAGCAGGTGAGCCACCAAAGAGTGCATGAATCGGACGATAGGAGCGCAAGCTCTCAGCGGTCCACCACCACAGCCACATTCGCAATCAATCCCGACGATGGTCATCAACATTGCGGCTTGATCACGTATCTGCGGCGCGTCGGTGGCTTTTCTGAAAGACCATGCGCAAGGATCTGCTCACTGGAGATTCGCAGCAATTGGGCTTATGACCAGCGTGTCTCGGCGGTTTATCCGCCAACGCGTGCGAGACTTCGGCCAGTACCACCAGTATCACGGGGCGCAGAGGTCTCAGGATCCCCGACTTCTGCCACCCCGGCCGAGGACCGAACTCGGCGCGCACATCGAGGAAGGAGGGCGTGCTGTGGCCGCATCCGACGCATGTCCACCGGGCAGTCCTCGCGGCCGTCCGCATCTTGGTCCGCGCACGGTGGTGACGGCCGCACTGTGGCGCGGTCTGGAAAACGTGGTCGACGGTGCCCGAGGCCCGTTGGATCGCTCCCCGTTTCTGGCGGACCTGCTGGCCTGGCACGTCGACCGTCCCGATCTCATGCGACACCCCGAGCTGGGCGCCGCCTTTGAGCGCCCCGGCGGTGCCGACGCCCCCGCCCCGCCGGCGCACGGGACCAAACACTGCACGGTGCGGGTACATCCGGCCGTTGCCGCCGAACTCGTCACGCGGGCGGACACCAGCGGTCTTCCCCGCGCGGTCTACAACGCCTACGTCATCGCTGAGCTGCTCGGCTCGGCGAGCCTGCAGAGGTTGTCGACACAGGAGGGGTTGCCCTTGGCGATGTGATGTCCGGGATGACCTCTGGCCGCCCCTTGCCTGACCCACATCTCAATAGGCGTGAGCAGCCGCTAAGACGACTTAGCCCCCCGGCGGGAACCGGAGGGCGGGTCGGGCGCGAACGCCACATTCCCCGAAGGGAACTGTCTTGCAGGACAGGTCTCACGGTAATGCATGCGCTGGCCCAGGTCCAGATTTGCGCGCCGTGTTTCTTCAATTGTCCGCAGCGCATGCGGACAACTCATCGCCGCGCTACCGCGGCTGCAGTCCCACCGTGCGCCGGCGGGGCACGATCCGCACCACCCCGATCGCCGACGTCGTGGCCATCAGGCGGGGACGGCGCATGGCGGGCCGTGAGCTGCCCTCCCCCGATCAGTTCGTCAGCCTCACCGTCGAAGCCGACGCGCACGCCGGAATCGCCTGCTGGAGCGGAGGACCCGCGCGGTGGGCACATTTCACCGTGGCCACCGCATATGACCTGCGCTACGAGCAGATCCGCGATCAGATGTCGGGGGGCATTGCGAAAGTGACGCTGGTGGCTATCGCCGCGGAGATGGCGCGATTCGCCGACCGAAGCACCGGCCGCAATTGTTGGCCCAGCAACACCACGTTGGCGGCCCGGTCGGGGTTCACCGAGCGCACCGTTCAACGAGCCCGCTCGTGCCTACGGCTGCTCGGCCTAGCCACAGAGGTCGTCCGCGGCCGACAGCGAACCTACGTCGAGCGGATGGCGTCTTGGCGCATGGGCGACCGTAGCCGCGGCTGGACCTCGGTCTGGGCCCTGCACGACAACCAGCAGCTCACACGGGTTATCCACAAGATGTCACCCCATCTGGAACGGTCCCCACTTAGAACACACACCTCACCTTGGAAAAAACCGTTCACTACCCACGCGGGCGCCAAAGGCGCCCGGCAAGGCGTCGCTCCGCGCCGCCGAAGCATCGACGGCAAAGGCCAGGCGCTGGCGCGGCGCTGGCGGGCGCATCCGAAAGCGCCGCCATGGTCACGGCGTTACAGCACCGCAGCCTGGGCAGCGGTGCTGGCTGCGCCCGCTCACGCCGGATGGAGCGCCGATGACCTCAACGGCGCTGTCTCTGATTGGCTGATCGGCGGCCACCGAATCCCCGACTCCCCCGCCCGCCCCATCGGACTCATGGGCGCCATTCTGACGGCCTACTGCGCCCACAACGAGCTCGCGGTCCGCCCCACGGCTTACGCGGAGGCCATGGCCGCTGAAACAGCCGTGGAGCGCGCTGAGGAGCAGCGCCGGGCAGCCGCTGAGCGCGAGGCGCACGCGCAAGCTCGGGAAGTCGGCCGACAGGCCCTACACGGGTCCGGCAGAGCTCAGGTGGCAGCGATCATGGCCGAGATCAAGCGACGCCGACGCATCGAGTGACGACTTGCGGCCCGAAGAAGGACGTCCTACGAGGCGCGCACCGCAGGAGCATCCTCGGCGTTGCAAAACTCACGGGCCTGCTGAATCAGATCGTCGACAGCTGGTGCGAGCAACTCGGCGAGCTTCACGCCGCGCGCGTCGGCATAGCGCGTCAGCGCATGGTGGTCTTCCTCGCTGACGCGCTTGGCGACAAGCTTCGACGACGCGCGATTCTCCCGATGCCGCCAGTTTCGACGTCGCCCGGCGATCTCCTCGCCCGCATTCGTGTCTGCCACCACAGGCTCCGCTCAGCTCGTTTCGGGTTGCCGGCCCAGGACCTCTGAACTGGCATTACGCGATGCTTGTTACAGGATACTAGTAACTAGGATCTCGTAACGAGAATCCTGTAATACCATGTCACGCGTGTCGTACGCGCAATCTGCGGGAGTTCAGGCTCTCTCGGGGATCGTGTTCGGCCAGAAGCATCGACTGGCGATCATGGCCGCCATCGCCCAGAGCGACGGCCTGGTGAATCCCTCGGATCTCGCCAGCGAGCTCGGCTTCCGATCGCAAAGCTCCATCCAGGTGCCGCTGAAGGACCTCACCGAAGCCGGCCTGATCACACGTGAGGACGGGATGGGGCGGGTGTTTTACCGCCGCAACGCGCATCCGATCTGGGCCGCCGCTTTGGAGCTGCTCAAACAAGGCCTCGCCGATGACCTTCAGGCCCCGGTACAGGACCTCCGTGACCCTCGCGGCCGCACCTCGATCAGTGAGTAGCGCCTTACCGAGGTAGAACGGCCTTGGCCGCGTCACGGATACGGGCAACGGCGTCATGGCGGATCCCCACTTGCTCGCCGATCTGGCGCAGCGGCAACGGTGGCTGATGGTCATGAAGGTGACGCAAGACCGCGGCAATGGTCTGAGTGGGATACGACATCATCGATCCGCGTTCGTGGATCGCCGCAGCCACCGCATCCCATCGGTCGAGGCGCTCGGCGGCCAGCGCCAGGGCACTATTCTGCAATTGAGCCTGCTCGTCGGGTTTCTCGTACGGCGTGAAGCGCCACAGGATCGACAATGCGTGCGTTGCACCAACAAGGGCGACGGGAGGCACGCAGGCGATGGCGGCCGCGAACCACGGGCCCAACGGCGGCGTAGGCACTGCGGGATTGGGGATCATGGCGTGCACTGCGTTGCCGCTGACACTCACGCATGCCCCAACGGTCAGAAGAGTCCAGAAGTAGCGCCGGGCGCTGCGCTGCTCCGGGTAGGCCGAGAATGCCACCAGCGCCATCGTCGCGAGAATGATGGCGCCATCGACGATCACCGGCCAGAGCCACGCCAAGTAGCCGGGCCACGCTGTACGTGCGGCGAGGTCGCGTAGCGAAGAGAATGACAAGACGAAGCTGGACGCACCAATCACCACCGTGATCGCGACGGCGGTGCTCCGGGTGAGGCGCACCAGTGAGAGTCGTGCAGACTGCTGCTCGCGCCTGTCGGCGGGGCTCAGGCCACGCCGTTCATCGGCTGCGCCGGATGCGGTTTCTGATCCCACTTCCTGAAGTCCGCCCTGAGCCGGCGTACTGTCCAGGCTCGCGGGCGTGTCCATCACCGCGGTCATATGCACTTCTCCATCCGGTCGGGGTGCAGCCGATCAACGTGGCACCGCCGAGGGCCGAAGGGCGTCGCCGCGCTCTCCCCGGCATGGTGTGCCGGTGCGGAGCTCCTCTCCCCCTCTAGGCACCTACGAAAGACTCCCCGATCGAGCCCCGCCCCGTCCACCAGCAGCGGCATATTCGGGCGGATCTTCGTGTCCCCTTACACCCATATGGGAGCTTGGGCGCCTAAGTCGCGCTAGTCACCAATGCAGCCGGGCCCGGGATAACCCATAGGGGCCGTTTCCGACGGCTGTCCGTTCTCATCGGAATCTGGGGGCACATCGGCGCCATGCGTAGTGAATTGCGCCGAACAGTCAGGAAATGAGCGCTCTGACAGTCGCGGTCGGGGGCACTTCGAGACGGAGGAGGCCGGTTCACATGGTGCGCACCTGCACTGATGGTCAATCGGCCCCGATGTGTCAGATCAAGTGAGAAACCCTGCAGTGGTGCCCCCAGCTGCGAGATTGTCCCAGACGCCATAAGAACGGACAGCATGATCCTGATCGTGCTGCGGACGGTAGCGGCCAGATTCGTCACAGTGACGGATAAGCGACCCCATGGCCCTCAATCGAGGACAGCCACTTATCTCTCCCTTTCACGCCAGCCAAGCAGAACCCACGGACAGGCGCTGTCGTAGGGTCCGGGCAACGCCTCTGGCGAGAATGCTCGGCAACCACGAGAGGCGTCTACCGCATGATCGAACGGGCGCCACCCGCTCAGAGGATGCGCCCGCCCGATGCCCCGCTGTGTCCCACATACTTCAAAGAGCATGGCAAATCGGTGACCGCGGTGTGCAGGATCCGCCACAGCTGTGTCGAACCCAACCGGTACGCTGACTCCTCCTATGTGAGCGTCGCGATCGTGGCGCTGGCCCCCACCTCGGACACCGAGTCCACCTTCGGTCTCTGCAGCAATACAACGGCACCGTGCAAGTCGGGCCTCTGCGACATGCTCGCGCCAGTTCTGATCCACTGACGCGCGGACGTCGGACGACGCCCCGAGAAGGCACCCATGGCTGTGCGGCGGACGAGTCGCGAATGACGCCCAGAGTGGACGACACCGATCCTGTGCCGTGCCTCGGCAGATAGGCCCTGACCCAGGGAATAGCCCACCACTCCCCCCGCGCTCACGGTACAACCGCGGGCCGACCTCCAGCGCAGCGCCAAGACCGGCGCCCGCCTAAGAACCCAGCAAACGTTCCGCGGCAACTGTTACGGCGCCTTCCTGGGAACCCAGGCGGCGGTCTCGAGGCCACGCAGAAACGGTCGACACGAGGACCCCAACGTCACCAGGCACCAGGCACCAGGCACGCTCAAGAGTGACAGGTGCAACGATCGGCTGACGCGGTGTCGGAGGCTCCGTCCTCGAGCTAAGCGCAGTCGGCCCTCTTGGAGCCAAGGATGGCGACCGGTGAGACCGGGGTCGCCTCCGCCGGTACACGCTGAAGCCGCCGTCACGAGGGTAGGCCACGCCGAGGCGTGGCATCCAGTGCCTAACTTCGCGGCCGGTTATCTGCTTTGCCGCCAGTCGGTTAGCTATCGTGGATCGACCGAACCCAGGCTTCGTGGTGTCGTCGGTGGCTTGACAGACATCGGTCTGGGGCTTCCGTTTCAAGCGTGCAAAGGTGTTCGGGCAGCTGACCACCCCCGAATGCCTCATCGCCCAGATGGACGTCACGCGACCGCGTCCGTCGGCGGGGGTTGGCGGCAACAGAGTCGGCTAGGTCGGGAGATTGTCGTCACCACTGCGCGCATCTCCACGGTCCGCTTCGCGCTTGCTTCCGGTTGGTACGGCGAATTAGCCTGCAGATTGTTCACGGCCATCGACGCGCTGGCTTGAGTTAATCGGAGTCCCCACAAGTGTGTAGCGACAACCCGTTCCCGGTCGGATTTCATGGCCAGTTTTCCGCGGAAAACTGGCATGCTGGTCGAGGGTTATCCGTCGAAAGCTTCACTAGACGGCCCCGGTTTTCCGCGGAAAACCCGGGTCGGCGCCTAGTATTTAGGCAGTTCATAGCATATACGTAGGAACACTAACGGAATCTGCCAAGTGTGGCCTGGGGCAGTCCGACGTAGCCCGCGCGAGATGGGAGCGAGCTGGCTGGGATCTACCCCTAAACCCTTCTCCCCGGCTTGGGCTTGTTCAACATCCGCCGAAGCTTGCTGCCGCCGGTGACCCCTTAGTCTTCGCGGAAACAGGCGGCGGTTCGACCTCTACGATGAGGCTCGGCCAGTTTTCCGCGGAAAACTGGCCGAGGTGTAACGCCATGTTCAGCGTGTCGAAATGCTGGGGGCGATCACTGCGCCGTACGCTTTGGGTGATCGCTTCAACCAGGCCGCCGCCGCGGCCGCATAACGCAAAGGCCCCCGCTCCGATGAGTAAAGTCATCCTTGTCTTGAATCAGAAAGGTGGCGTCGGGAAGAGCACCGCCACCGTAAACCTCGCCGCCGTGCGTGCCCAACAGCTCATCGAGGGGCACGATCCCGATGCCCTCTCCCCCGTTGCGGCGGTCTCCATCGACCCGCAGGGGTCGGCCAAATGGTGGGCCAATCAAGTCGAGTCGTTGCCCTTCCATCTCATCCAGGCCCACGACGATCCACTCGAGTGGCTCGCCCAATTGAACAATCTTCCCGGCATCGCCGAGGTCTACGTGGACACCGCGGGCTGGTTCGATCTGGACCCCGACGGCGTCGGGGACGGTCTAGGTGACGGGTATTCAGCTGAGGCTCTGCGCACCGTTCTCGGCGTCACCGACGAAGCACTCGTTCCTATGCTCAACGAGCCGCTGTGCTTTGACCCCACCGCACGCACCATCCGCAAACTGCTTGAACCGCGCAACATCCCCTACCGGGTGTTCATCAACAACTGGGATCCACGCGAAGGCGACTACTGGCTGGAGCAAACCAAGAATTTCGTGCGTGGCCAGGGCTGGCCTTTGGCGCAGACGGTCGTCCGGCGCTACAAGGTCCACACCAACGCGTCCAACGAAGGAGTTGTCGTGACCCAGTACAAGAAGTCGGGATCTGCCATCAATGCAGCAGCCGACTTCTATAACCTCGCCGACGAACTCAGTGCAGTGGGTGTGCAGTAGTGGCGCGCGGCGGAGTGAAGACGTTCGAGGGACTCGTCCAAGCCGTTGGCGACAATTCGTCAGTTGACGGAACGAGCCACGGGTCCGTTGTAGTCCCGCGTGCTGGGCTGTCTCGGACCGTGCCGCTCAAAGACCTCGTCGGTAACCCCTTCAATCCGCGGGACTCTCTCGGCGATCTCGACGACCTTGCCTCGATCGTGGAGTTCCAGCTTCAGCCTGTGGTGGCGGTGACGCGGTCTGCGTTCCAGGCGCTCCACCCGGATGTCCGCATCGCCGGCCGTTGGGTCGTCGTGCTGGGCAACCGACGCTTGGCCGCCGCGCACAAGTTCGGCCGCACCGACTTGGATATCGTCGTTAAAGACGAGCTCGCCAAGGATCGCGCCACACTGCTGACGGCTATCATCGCCGAAAACGTCGACCGGGCCGGCTTCGATGTGATCGAAGAGGCTAAGGCGGTCGAGAATCTGGTCGCCGAGTACGGAAGCGCTGACGCCGCGGCAGATCATCTCCGAAAGAGTAAGACGTGGATCTCGCACCGCCGCGCGCTGCTCAAGCTTGCCCCGGAACTTCAGGAGGCGACCCGCAGGGGGGAGCTGGCCATCCGCGAGGCCCGATCCCTGGCACGCGTGCCGTTAGAACAGCAGGTGACTCGGTGGACCGCCGCGGCCCGTAAGAATGACGGTCCCGCCGCCGATCCGGCGCAGGACGCGGGAGAGGGGAGCGGCGCATCCCCGGCCGAGCGTGAGCACAGTGCGGCGACGCTGCGGGCGGTGACTCGTGCCATTCGTAAGTTCGACACGGAACCGTACGCGCTGGCCATTGCATTACGTGACCAGCTCGGCGACACCGGAGCGAAGATGTTGGCCAGCCACCTTCGCAAGCTCGTGAAATAGTTCCCTAGCTGGCCGGGCGCGGGCCCATTCTTGCCTCATTCGAAGCATTTTATGGACGCCCGTTTTCTGCGGAAAACGATCCTTGTCAGCCAGTTTTCCGCGGAAAACTGGCTGCTACTAGCTGATTGTGTAAGATACTGACGTCCATGTCGCACCTTAATTGAGTTGAGGCGCAACCGTTTTGAGATTGATGGACTGACCCGGGATCCAAGTCGCCGCTCCACGGCGGGGGTACGGGTCCGGTGCCGTCCCCGTCCCGCACGGCCCGAGGCGTTGCCACTGGCGGGCCGCCGTGGTGTGGGCGGCGTCGAGCAGTCCGCGTCCATGGCCGCGGGGACCTCCTCGGCGAGTTTGGTGTCCGCAGCACCAAAGCTGACGTTCGCCGGGTGGCGATCGCCATCGCTTTCATTCGTCTGGTGTCCGAAGGCAAGTGCGTCTCAATCTAGGCTCCCGGTGGGCGCCGACAGGGATTCTGCGGGTGGGTCGCGTGGACGGTGCGGGCGAACTTATCCCGCGACGGCGTCGTCGCCTGCACTGCGTGCATATGTGGGCGTTCCGACGGTGGGGGAGAGGGCGGCGAATGCGGTGCGCAGCACGTCGGCGTCCGCGAGTACGGCGTGCACGCGATACGGCCGCTGGCGCAACCCGTGATCCTGTGCTTGCGCGAGTTTTTCCGGGGTCTGTGGGTAGAGGGCCAGCACCGCAGGTGCGGTGCGCAGTTCAGCCACCGCAAGTCCGAGTTCGGCCATGAACGCGCGCGGAGATACATCACCCGCGATATCCGCGCCGACCTGGTCAATCCATTCCCGCTCGTCGTCGGCGAGCCGATAGCGGTCGGCTTCGGCGACAAGCGCGTTCACCACCGACTTAAGCGCCTCGTGATTGGCTGACCACCACCGCTCTTCCAGTGGACGGCAGAGCCGGGCGGACTGTTCGGATTGCCGCATTGCCCGGGTGAGTTTCTCGTCGGGGCGGCTGTAGCGCAGCAGGGCCGTGAGCCGGTCGATCCGATCAATTACACCCTGCTTGCCGGTACCGATCTGTGCGCCGATTTGCGAGAGAAACAGACCGCGATCGCGCGCGGCCGTCAGGAAGTGCAGTTCGCGGCGTCGGTCCTCCCACCACAGCCAGTTATTTAGCGTGAGGGCGTCGCAGACGTCGGCTTGCAACACCCAGAGGGGAATGTCGGGGCCGCTGTATTTCTGCAGGTAATCAAGCACTTCACGCGGATCCGAATCGGCTGAATCGGGCAATCTGTGGAGGTTACGGTCATCCACTTTGCGGCGCCGCCGAGCGATCATCGTGACGGCGCGTTCCACCTCGGCGACGTGTACGCGGGGTCGAGATGCCACCCCGTCAGTATTTCACTGACACATAGACATGCTTGCAAACGACTCGTGCACAACACCACCACTCGAAGGAGAAGTTCCCTCGGATAAACCATGCTGAAAGCACGTGCACCAGCCTCTGGTTTCGTCCGTGAACTTTAGCGACGCATGTCCACGAATTCTGATGGCGACGCTTGCTCGTTCGGCGCTGACGTGTCCCTGAAATATGACGGCGCAGAAGCGTGCCGAAGACTCCCATGAGGGGATAGCGTTTATAGACTTTTGGCTGAGACCTGCTTCGCGGCAGGAAGGCTGCTGACCAGCGACTCGATCGTTTGGTGCGGGTGGGGGCGTCTGGGGCGGGTCGGTTAGCGGCCTGGCGTCATTACTGCTTCTGCGCAGATTTGGTGTGGGCGAGCCGATATGAGTCGCTGCCGGTTTCGATGATATTGCCGCCGAAGGTTAGGCGATCTACGATTGCCCCACATAGTCTGGGATCGGTGAATGTTTTTGTCCAGCCGCTGAAACTTTCATTGGAAGCGATTGCGACACTTGCTTTTTCCTCTCGCTCGGTCAGGACCTGGAAGAGGAGTTCTGCGCCGCGTTTGTCGAGTTCCATGTAGCCCAGCTCGTCGATGCACAAGAGGTCGACCCGGCCGTAGCGGCTGATCGTCTTGGTTAGCTGCTTTTCGTCGGCAGCTTCGACGAGTTCGTTGACCAGTTTGGCGGCAAGCGTGTAGCGGACTCGGTAGCCTGACATCGCGGCCTCGGTGCCGAGTCCGATCAGCAGGTGGCTTTTGCCGGTGCCGGAGTCGCCGATCAGGCATAGGGGCATGCCTTTCTTGATCCATTCGCATTTGGCAAGGGTATGGATCATTGCGGGGTCGATGTTGGAGTTGGCGCTGAAGTCGAAGTCCCGCAGGATCTTTTGGCGGGGGAAGGCCGCGGCTTTGAAGCGCCGTTCGGCGCGGCGGCGTGCACGGTCATCGCATTCAGCCATCAGCAGCTCGGCGAGGAACCCGCGGTAGGACATTTGCTCGCGGGCTGCCTGGTCGGCCATGTCGGGGAATTGGCCTCGGATGGTGGGCAGCCGCAGCATGCGGCAGGCCTGGTCGACGGCAGCGTCGGCGGCCTGTTCGGTTAGGCTGGCGCGCTTGAGCGTGGTGGGGGTCATTGGTTGGGGGTTCCTTCTTGGGCGGTGGGTCGGAGGCGCAGTAGCTGGTCGTAGTGGGTAACCGATGGTGGGGGTCGGGTGTCAGGAGGTAGTTGGGCAAGCCGCCGCTCGGTCAGCGACACAATCGGATTTGCGGCAGGGTTCGAGTCTGCTGGCGTGGGAGCCGAGGTGTCGTCGGCGATTCTGCGGGCCTCGACTGCGACGGCATCAGCGGTGAGCGCGCCGGAGTGCAGGGCAGCGGCTATGCCGGCAACGACCTGTTCGTGAGCCAGATGCCGGTGTAGCAGCAGCACTTCGATCAGTGCTTTCGTGCCGTCGCGGTCGCCGTGGGCCTTGCATGCGGCGGCCCACCACGCATCGTGCACCGGGGTGAATTTGCCGGCCGCTCGGGCCTGTTCAAGCGCTGTCGCCCCCGGGAGCGCACCGGGCTTGCGCAGCAGGCCCTCCAGATAGTGGTCGAGGTCCAGCTGGGATCCGCCTTTGCCCATGAACCGTTCGTGTCGAGCGACGAGTCGGGTGCTGTCGTAGATCTCGATCCGATTGGCGTGCAACAGGGCGCGCGACTGGCGGCCGATCAGCCGGACCGGGACGCTGTAGCGATTGGCTTGCACGGTGACTTGGCTGAAGCGATCGACACGAGGATGGAACCAGCGCCCGGTTTCACATCGCTCGGCTGGGAGCGGTTTCAGCAGGGGCTTCTCGACGGCAAAGTGTTCACCGATGGTGTAAGGGCGTAGCCCGATGCGGCGGTTGTCATCGGCGAGGTCCCACCCGTCGATCATGTGATTGAGCTCGTCCAACGAGCCGACGTCGGGCACCGGGACCATGTGGTTTCTGCGGAACCATCCGACGTCGCCTTCGACTCCGCCTTTCTCGTGTGCTCCCTCGATGCCCGGCTGGCAGTAAAAAGGTTCGATGCCCCACGTCTCCCGGAATCCGAGCCAGCGGTCGGCTTCTTGCCGATAGCGAGCGAATCCCAGTACCCGCGAGACCGCGGCTTTTAGGTTGTCGTAGCGGACCTTTCCGTAGGGGATCCCGCCGAGGACTTCGAAGGCGTGCACGTGGCCTTCGAAGAATGCTTCGAAGCCGCCGCTAATAAAAGCTCTGTGGACTGCCTTGCCGCTGAAACTCATTCGGAAGGCGAACAAGTAGACAGTAACGAGCTTGCCGCGCAGCCGGATCGCGACTTCCCCGAAGTCGACCTCGGCCTCGGCGCCCGGCTTGTGTGTCTGCGCAATGAACACCTGCGTTGGTGCGCGGCCCGCCTCGACGCGGATCTGTGCCTTGCGTTCGGCGACATAGTCGCGCACCCGCCGGTAGGAGACGTCGGTCATGGCATGCTCGTCGATGAGCCGGTCATAAATGCGTTTGATGGTGTGGCGCTGCTTGCGCGGTGCATCCAGATCAGTTCGCAGCATGGCGTCGATGGCCGGTTTGAATGGATCCAGTTTGGATCCCCGTTTCGGATAGGCTTTGCGTGGCGCCGGCCACACCGAATCCAACGCCGCACGCACCGTGCGCCAGCCGACGTGGTATTTACGTTCGATCTCCCGGGAACTGAGCCCGATCCGCGAATCCCGGCGAATCGCTGCATATAACTCGACCCTGGGTCTAGGCGGCACCATACGTGTGCTCCGCTAGCCCGCGGTAATCGAGCAGGCCGCTATCCGATTCACCGGATGTCCCGACGCGACCAGCCGAGTGAGTCCGCACCGACAAAGTCCAACGACGCGGTATCCGCCAAGGCCGCCGTGACCCGCTCCAATAGAGCTGATGCGTCCGCGTCCAACACACGGACCATGTGGTCGTGGAATACCCAAACTCCCAGCAGCATCGCAACGTGCACCGTCGCCCGGGCGCGAGGGTCGGTGTGTGATGTCCCGTGCGGCGGGCGGCGTTTGGTGAGATTATTCTCAGTGAGCGTCACGAGGTCATCGAACAGTGCTGCGGCTGCTGCTGATCCATCTATCAAAGCCCGCGCTAAATACCGAGGTACAACTGGGGCGCGGCGGTACTCAGCCGCTAGAAACTCTAGGTCGGGCAGCGTGCTCTTGTTGGCGGCCCCCCAGATCCCGTCGCGCAGATACTCCAGAACGTATGCGTCGCAGGCCTCCCGCAGCCCACGCTTGCTACCGAAGTGATGGCAGATCAGCCCGGGGGTTACGCCCGCCTCCTTGGCCACCGCTCGCACTGTTGTCGCCTCTGCACCCCGATCAGCGAAGTGCCGCAACGCGGCGTCTCTGATTCGGGCGCGGGCCGTTAGGTCACCGACGGGCGGCACGACCGGTCCTTACTAATGCCGCGGCGCGGTGACGCATGTCTCGGGTTCGACGATGCGCTCGATGTCCCATCGGGGGATCCTCAAACAGGTTGTAAAACGTCGAACATTTTGTTCTCCGCCACCTGGCCGGTGCCGCGGAGTCAATCGCAAATGCTCGTCGTGCTAGTCGAATTGGCCTGCACAGCAGGCGAAGATATGGCAACGGCAGAGATGTCATGGGCCTGCGACCGCAGCCCGGTTAGGTACCGCTGCCAAAAAAGCGCCGTAGTTGGTCGGCGATTATCGCCGGGTTGCCACCTTGGTCTTGGGGGCCACCATGGCTGACGCCAGCTATTTCGACACGAGTCGCGTGGGGCAGCACCTTCTGTAAGGCGTCCAGGGTGCCGGTGAAAAGCGTTGGGGCGCCGGCGCCACACAATAGCAATACCTCAGCGGTGACGTTCGTGTACTCATCGAGGGTGCCTTCGGTGGCTTTGACCACATCTAATTCCTGCTTCCAGGCCACAATCAAGTCACGTAGCGCGACATCATCGCCGGTAACCCGTCGGGCATCGGCCCACAGCAATATGCGGTTGATCACCGGTTGCGTCATCATCTGGCTCAGCAGACGATACGGCGCGGAAACCGCCTGCGCGCGAGGGTCTGAGTCGTAGGCGTCTTTGGCCAGGCTCGCCATCGCAGCGCCGATGTCGCCACTGGACACTAGCCGTTGCCCGCGGCTGATGATTTCTTTGAATTCCCCCAGGCCGGGTTGACCAACGAAGAGGACCGGTTCAAAGACAGCGACCTTACGGATCGCCGGGATGGCCATAGAGGCATGTAGCGCGAACAAGCCGCCGTCGGCGACACCGAAAACGAATTGCGCGCCGGTGGCGGCGATGATGGCGTCAAGGTCTTCGTCCTCGCGCTCGATGCCGTAGTGCGGCCCGTAGGGCCCGCTCATTCCGCGGCCGCGTCGGTCTGGGACGTAGACGGTGAATTCGTCGGCTAGGGCGGCGCTGAGCTTCATGTAGTGCTGTGAGGCCAGCGCCCCGCCGTGCAGGATGACTACTCCAGGGCCATGACCGAGCTGGCGAAAGCCGATGCTCGTGCCGTCTTTCGAGGTCACGGCGCTCTTCGCATAGGTTGGTTTCTTGGTGTCCGACATGGCCAATCCTCCTGTCTGTGGCGATAACTGGGTCGTGGACGATTTCGCGGCGTCAGTAGTTGCGCGGTAGCGCGGCGACCAAGACCTCGACCTGGTCGGCGGTCAGGACAGTGACGCTGCAGTCAGGTAGTCCGAGGATGCGGTCGATGGCCAGTCCGTGAAGTCTCAATCTGGTTGTCAGAACGTCGATGGCGTGCTCTCGGGCTGACTCGTCGGCGGCCTCGGAAATCTGCAGGATGTTCGAGCTGGTTCGCGCGGCGAGACCCTGGATCATGTCGGCGACGCCTTCGGGATCGAAGGTGTCGAAGATGCCCTGTTGCACTCCACTCGAAATCAACTCGGTGAGCAGCGGCCGGAGCAGATCCTCTCCGACCGTGACGATTCGTGCGTACAGATGCGCGTTTTCGGATCGCAGCAACGAGACCATCGCCGCCAGCCGCTCGGGTGTCCCTGTCTGCATCTTGACGTCAAAGCCGGCCTGCAGCACGGTGTTTAACCGCTCTAAGGCGTCACCGTCACATTGGGCCACGAGGTCTTCGATGACGACGAATTGGTCGTGAGCGCTGCGCTCCGTCAGGGCGGTGATCAGTGCCTCTTTCGACGGAAACCAATGATAGAACGCCCCTTTAGAGACCCCAGCATCCGCAATCAAATCGTTGAGGCTGACATTGTCGTAGCCATGCTGAACAAACAACGCCGCTGCCCGGTCTAAGAGCTCTGCACGGCGAATGTCTGGATGCTTAACTACCCGTGGCATACGGCGGATCCTGCCGCTGAGCCGGTCCTGATGATTGGGCCTGACTCGGCTTTGCGACCCAACCGACGTAGGTCAGATACAGGCCAACCAGCGCCAGTCCTCCGAAGATGGCCCGCACCACCGGAATAGCTCCCTGCTCAAGAACATTACCCGCGGCGTTGTAGACATGCGGGACAGCAAGGATGAGCACCCCACGGATGGTCAGAAACCACCCCAACAACGACACCACGACTGCGGCGACACTGCGCCAGTACTGATGAAACGCGATGATGACGCTGCCCCACAGCAGAAGAATGGCCCCAAGCACCCACTGCCACATGGGATCGTTGGCGAACGTGTGAAACAGAACCGCCATCTGCGACGAGGCCCGCACCGCAATGATCGACGGAACGAGCAGGAAGAACGGCCCGAACGCACGGGCGAACATGCGGGTACGAATCGGCGATTGCTCTGATTGGCTCACTACTACCTCCTTAACTTCCAAACAGGACTGTATACCGACTACTGGTCGGTATACAAGACCAGCGGTCGGTAATAGCGACTGGCCTTTCACACGAGAGGCGGTGCGCCCAGCGCTCTCAGTAACTACCGGCTGGCGGCCCGCCGCCCCGCTGGCACGCCAGCCTTGCCCCGCGACGTCACCTCCGACTCCTCCCATAAAAATCATCGCCACCGGCGTCAGTCGCCGGCAGCGACGTCGAAATTGCCGAACACGGCCGGAATCGATTTCAGGCTGCCGTCCCAATCGATGGACAAACGGCACCGGAATTTATGGACGTACTCAAGCCTCTCACCGATCTGGCGCAGCGCCTCGCGGCGGCCAGGGGTGATGTGTGTTCTGGTGGTGGCTGTTGGTGCTGGTGGTGGGTGATACTGCCGGTCATGTCGTTGCAGGGTCTGGTTGATGCCACGGCGTCGGCGCTTGGTGGCGCTCGGGAGCTGTATGGCCAGGCTGTGCCCGCGTCGGGGTTGCCTTCGGCTAGTGGGTTGCAAGGACTCAAGACCGACTTGAGGGTGTCGGTGGACACAGTGCCGGCGAGCTGGCGGGGCGGTGGGGGAGAGGGCTACCGGTTAGCTGGCGGTAACGGGGTGGCGGCGCTGGACAACGTCGTCGGTGCCGATGGTCAGGTCGGGCCCCAGGTGGTGTCGGCCGCCAATGAGTCCCGCGAAGGCCGCTCGGGTATGAACGGCGTGTTGAGTGATACCCGGTCCGGGGTGAACGCGATCGCGCCCAGCACGGACACCCCGGCAGGCAAGACCGTGCTGGTCAATCACCTGGAAACCCAACTCGACCGCGCCAAAGCCCTCCTCACTCGATCTGAGCAACGAAACATTGCTTTAGCCAACATCATTCGGGCCGCCAGCGGTGGCTATGGTGGCCGTCCGACCGGCGGAGGCATGCCCATGGGCGGCGGCATGGGCACCCCCATCGGCGGCGGGACGGGGGCAACGTCACCGCTGAGCTCGCTGTCGGCACTCAGCGGCTTGACCGGGCAATTCGCGGGGCTCTCAGGAGCATTGTCACGGCCCCGAGGGGGACCGGCCCGCGGTGCGGCGCCGGCCTCGTCGGCGGCCAGAATCCCACTCGCAGATGTCAGCTTCACCGGCCGAGGCACCTTCCCAGCAGGTCCGGCCGCCATGTCCGAGGCCATCAACGCCGCCCTGGACGCCCGCGGCGTCACCGACCCGGTCGCCCGCAAGAACTGGCACGACGGTTACATGACCCTGACGGCCCGCGAAAGCGGCCACAACGCCAGCGTCGTCAACCTCTCCGACTCCAACGCCCACGGTGCACGAATGTCCGACGGTGCCCCGGCCAACAGCTCTCGTGGGCCCGCGCAGTGCATCCCCACCACCTTCGCCGCCTACCACCAGCCGGGGACCTCGACAAGCATCTACGAACCCGTCGCCAACGTCGCCGCCTCGATGAACTACGTCATGGACCGCTACGGCGTCAGCCCCGATGGGTCCAACCTCGCTGCCCACGTGCCCCAGGCGAACGTGCATTCCGGCGCACGCGGATACTAGCCGCCAAGTGATGTGTGTTCTGGTGGTGGCTGTTGGTGCTGGTGGTGGGTGATACTGCCGGTCATGTCGTTGCAGGGTCTGGTTGATGCCACGGCGTCGGCGCTTGGTGGCGCTCGGGAGCTGTATGGCCAGGCTGTGCCCGCGTCGGGGTTGCCTTCGGCTAGTGGGTTGCAAGGACTCAAGACCGACTTGAGGGTGTCGGTGGACACAGTGCCGGCGAGCTGGCGGGGCGGTGGGGGAGAGGGCTACCGGTTAGCTGGCGGTAACGGGGTGGCGGCGCTGGACAACGTCGTCGGTGCCGATGGTCAGGTCGGGCCCCAGGTGGTGTCGGCCGCCAATGAGTCCCGCGAAGGCCGCTCGGGTATGAACGGCGTGTTGAGTGATACCCGGTCCGGGGTGAACGCGATCGCGCCCAGCACGGACACCCCGGCAGGCAAGACCGTGCTGGTCAATCACCTGGAAACCCAACTCGACCGCGCCAAAGCCCTCCTCACTCGATCTGAGCAACGAAACATTGCTTTAGCCAACATCATTCGGGCCGCCAGCGGCGGCTACGGTGGCCGCCCGACCGGCGGAGGCATGCCCATGGGCGGCGGCATGGGCACCCCCATCGGCGGCATGGGCGGGGGAGGTGCCGGAGTAAGTGGTGCTCTCGGGGGCCTCCCCGGGATGTTGTCGGGCCTCAATGGCTCGAGTCGAGGCGATGCGTCACTGCTAGCCAGGAGAACCCACGCCGGCGGGCTGGGCCTACCGAGCGGGGCCACCGCTCGGGCGGTGGCCTATGCCAAATCCAAGCTCGGAGCGCCGTACGTGTGGGGGGCACAGGGACCCAATAGCTTTGACTGTTCGGGCCTGACGCAGGCCGCATACGCCGAGGCCGGAGTGCACATACCCCGAACCACCTACGAGCAGGTACGCGCCGGGCAAGCCGTCGACCGCGGTGACATCCAGGAAGGTGACTTGATCTTCTGCAACTGGTCGGCCCCCGGCACGCCTGAGCACGTCATGATGGCCGTGTCTCCGACGATGGCGATCGAGGCACCCACGCCCGGGCACTCGGTGAAAATCTCGCCAATACCCAACGGGCACATCGAGATCCGCCGGGTGGTGGGGTAACACCAAGGCCGGCGACGCGGGCACAGCTCGGGGCGTGACGTACCCGCGCTACCCGAGTGCTTCGGCCGCTTTCTGGATGGATTCACGGCTCTCGTGCACCTCACGCATCACTGCGATCGCGTCGTCGAATGACTCGGCGTCCGGCAGGCTCGCCGCGATCAACGCTTCCAGTTGGCGCATGTTGGCATCCAGCGCGTCGAGCGCCGCGGCCCGGGCGCCCGCTTCGCTGAGCTCGCTGGTGAGGACTTGCAGGCACACCGCCGTGATGGCCACGACCGCTGAGGCGATCGAAAGGGCTTGTCCGTATTGCGTTGCGCTGCGGATGTGATCGGTCGACGCCCGTCGTTGCTCCAGAGAATCGATGCGGCCGCCTGCTGAGGGGGCATGGACACGTGGAGCCACCTTCGGCGGCTCTTCTCCGTCGCGAATGGCTTGAAAAGTGCCGCGCGGCCACTGCAGCGCATCCTCCAGCTTCGGCACGGTGCTCACCCGCGGTGGGCCCGCGCCGCGTTCGAGTCTGGTAGCCGTGCCGAGCGACACCCCGGCAAGCTCGGCGAGTTTACGTTGACTCAGGCCCAGTTCAGCGCGACGTCGCGCCACAAAGTCCCTGAGTCGCAGCAAGGAGGGGTCCAGAGCATCGCCGCTGGCCGGCGTCGTCTCGCCGTCCTCGCTGTCGATGTCGTCGGCCACTCTCAAAGTGAACCATATGCAGGACGAACAGACACGTATCTGACCAATGCCAACAACGCCGCAACGGCCCACAAGATTCGGCATGAAGCGCTGTTAAGGGACAACTAAGGGCCAATACGCCACCCTCCCGCTGCGACTGCGGAAGATTTTCTTTGCACGCGTATCTGGTGGGCCACTGCCGGCACCGCAACGGGATACGCCTTGCTAGATATGCAGTTCAGCAGCCATTTTCCGCGCGCGGCGGGGGCCAGCTCGCGCCCGCCCCGTCGTCTTCGCGTCGGCATGATGCGCGGACAGCTGAAGATTTGTGCTGCACAGACCCGGCCGGTTGTGGTTATGATCAGCTCATGCTCAATAAAGGAGCAATAAACGCACAACTAGCACCCAATTCGGGAGGTGGCGTCATGACGCATCTAGTAGCTAACCCAGCCAAGATGGAAATCAACGGGCTGTGCAACTACTCAGCCGACCCAGAAGACTGGTTCGACTACCGCAAGGCCAAGCAGTGCAAGCGGATCTGCGGCAACTGCCCGTTGCGCCAAGCCTGCGCGCGTACCGCGCTGGCGCTGCATGCCACCGATGGTGTCTGGGCTGGGGTGGACCTGCCCGGCGAGCACGCCACTGTCGAGGAGCTTGCGATCGCCCGCCGCCAGCTGGCCATGGTGGTCGCCGCCATGGATCATCAGCCAGAAGCGCACCGGCAGCGCTGCCTGGCTATCCGGGAGGCGATGCACAACGCGGCGTTCCCCGGCCGCGGTGCCGTAGTCGCGGAGTCGGCGAGTGCCTAGCTCGGGTCCCCGAACCTGCACCAACCGGGTTCTGCGGGACTACCTTCTGGCTGCGTTGCGCTGCTCAGCGCACCCTCTCACCACGACCGAGCTCAGGCAAGGCGCACCGTCAGTGGCTGTACACGGCAGCCTGCGACCGCTACCGCCGACGCAGGAGACCATCTATCGCCTGCTGCGCAGCCTGCAGAACGAGGGAGTTGTCTCAGTGGCCGGGGCCGGAGCCTGTCGGCGTGCCTGGACCGCCGCCCCCGACCCCGCAGCCGACCGCGAGATCGCGACCCTCGACACCCTATTCAGCGCTCCCAGCGCCTCGCCTGCCCATCGACCCTCGACGTTCGATCCATGCCGGCGACGCCGCTGACCGCAGAAGTGCTCTGCGCACTCGAACGCATTGGCTGTCCGGTCAGCACGCCAGACCTCATGCGGTGGCTCAACCGCGATCGCTCGACCCCACTGGTCATCGACCAGGTATATCGGGCCCTAGACGCGCTGCGTGCCCGCGGAGAAGTGCAGCGCCTCAAGGCCACAAACAACAAGCGGATCCGTTACTGGACCATCGCCGGCGCGAGCGCCGCCTGCCGCTGCGGCGCCACGCAGCAGGGCGCATCATGAACGCCCCCAGTGGCGAGCACGATGAGGACCGACTGCCCATCGCAGAATGGCTGCGGATCCTGGTGTCCGGACGTCCCCACCAAGTCATCGGCGACGACCAGCGAAACCCCTATCTGCTGCGGTGGTTCCTGATTCCGCGCAACCCCGTCATCAACATCTATCGCCACCGGTTCTGCCGCTCTGATCCCAGTGTCCCGCACGATCATCCGTGGCACTTCGCCTCGATCGTGCTCAGCGGGCATTACCGCGAGATCGGCCAGCACCACACCATCGTGCGCGGACCTGGATCGGTGGCGTTTCGTCGCGCCAGTGCCCAGCATCGGGTGGAGCTGATCGGACACCCCGTCACCACCATCATCATCACCGGCCCCCGCTGTCGCGGATGGGGATTCTGGTGCCCGCGACCGGACGCACACCCCAGGTTCGTCCCGTGGCAACAATTCGGATCCGGCGGATGCGGTGAATACCTCCCGTACCCAGCCTCAGCAGCAAGAGCCGACCTGCATGACTAGCGCCATCACGCGTGCGCCAGACACTCCGCACGCCGAGCATCCACATAACCGACCCGCACGCGCTGGCGCTGACGCATCCCTGCCGGGCGCAGCCAGCCGACCCGCGGCGGCCGGACTGCTCGTCGACGTCGACGTCGGGCATCGGCCATGACGCCGAGGCCACCGACGGGCATCAGCGATCGGCGGCTGCGGGCGTTCTTCGCCGTCCGGGGCTACCCAGACCCCGCCACCGTCAGCCAGGAGAGGACAATATGGGCCGCAACAGAACACCGGACCCCAACCAGCCGGATCTGTTCAGCATCCTCGACAGCTCAGGCGGTGACAGTGATCGATCCCGAGATCTTGAAGGCGGTGCAGACCGTCTACTCGACCGATCTGAGTCTGCCCGAAGAGTGGACCCCCCAGCGCCGCAACGAGTTCCTGACGGCCGAAGCGGACAAGATCAGCTCGATGGCGGCCAGCATGGCCGAGCAGCTGTGGGAGAAAGCCATCGAGGCGTGGAGCCGCCAACGCAACGGCCAAACGCCGAACCACGCGACCAAGGTCGCCCTGCTGCAGGCGGCGCGAACGCAGGCCGCACAGACGGTGCTGAACAGCGAACTTTACGAGTTGATCGAGACCGACGAGACCCGGCAGTGGGAGCCGCCCGTCCCGACCCCGAAGCCAGCGCAGCTCAGCTGGGAGCAACGCTGGACGAGCCCAGCTCACCAGAGCGAACCCAGCGAGGAGCTCGAAGCGCTGATCGACCGCCTGTGGCCGGCGCCGGACTTCTCGGGCCCATTTCGGATCAAGGCGGGCTATCTGGCTTCGGCGCGAGCCGAGGACGCCCTGCCCCTACCCGCCCACCCCGAGGAGCCGTTGACCGGCGAATTAGCCCGGATGATCTTCCACGACCTGCGCGCGGACGGTCTGCCCGAGCGGTAGACAGCCAGGTCTCCCTCTTCGACGACCCCACTGACTTCGGCGCCGAGGCCGAGGACGCCGCCCCCGCTCACGGTCCAGATGACGCCGCCACCGAAGCACCCGACAGCAACCGTGGTGCCAGCGCTGAGCCCGCGGGACCCAGCTCCGCTGCCGGTGCCGATGCCACCGAGCCGATACTGGCACCGATCGCAGCCGCAGAGTTCCTCAGCGCCGCGGACTTCCCTGCCAGCACCGAGGTCCTCGTCCCCTTCGGAACCAAAGCCCGCGCCCGCGCCAACATCGCCGCCATCGAACTCCTGCACACTCTGCACGATGCGCAGCGGCCGGCGACATTGCCCGAACAGCGCATCCTCGCCGCCTGGTCCGGGTGGGGAGCCATCCCGCAAGTCTTCGACCCCCGCGCCGACGACTTCACCGCCGAACGAGTGCAGCTCGCCAACCTGCTCACCCCCCAGCAGTACCGCCACGCCCAGGCATCCATCCTCAACGCGCACTACACCGACCCGGCGGTGGTCGCCGCGGTCTGGGATGCACTAGCCGCCGCCGGCTTCTCCGGCGGCCCCGTGCTCGAACCAGGCTGCGGCAGTGGAACATTCATCGGCCACGCGCCACACGGCGCTACCGTAATAGGTGTCGAGGCCGACGACATCACCGCCGCCATCGCCTCGCTGCTCTACCCCTCAGCGCAGATCCGCAACGAAGGATTCGAAAACACCCGCATCCCCGAGGGAAGCTTCGCCGCAGCCATCGGCAACGTGCCGTTCGGGCGCTACGCCTTGACCGACCCACTGCACAACCCGCGCCGCCGCAGCATCCACAACCACTTCATCATCAAATCGCTGTCCCTGGTGGCCCCCGGCGGCTACGTGGCGGTCCTCACCAGCCGCTACACCATGGACTCAGTGAAAACCGCTGCACGCCAAGACATTGCCCAACGCGCCGACCTCATCGGCGCCCTACGGCTACCAGCCCAGGCGTTCAGCCGCGTCGCCGGCACCGACGTCGTCACCGACCTGCTGATCATTCGGCGCCGCGACGACGACAGCCACGTCGACCTCAATGCGCTGGAATGGATCAACACCGAGGACGTCGACCTCACCGACCCGGACAGCGGCGATGAGGACCAGGCGCCCGTCAACGCCTACTTCCTCAACAACCCCCACCGAATCTTAGGGGTCACCGAGCTCGGCCGCGGACTGCACGGATCACCTCAACTCACGGTCACCGGCGAAACCGGACACCACCTGGCCGACCAACTCCGCGACCACCTCCAGCCCATGATCGCGGCTGCGGTCAGACGCGGCCTCGGCCTGACCGCTCGCAGCGAAGACCTGCCCCCCACCATCGTCGAGCACTTCACTGCAGGTCTACGGGTCCACGGCGCGCAGGCCGACGACCCGCCGCTCTACACCCTGCGCTACAACGCGTCCTCACGCAGTATCGACGTCTGGGCCGGCCACGGCTGGGAGCCCAACAAGACACCCAAGACCCTCGTGGAGGAGACCAAGGAGCTGATCGCCCTGCGCGATGTGGCCACCGCCCTCATCGCCGCGCAGCGTGACGGCGAGCCCGATCACGACCGAGACCAGCTCCGCGCGCACCTCAACACGCTCTACGACAACTACGTTCGCCGGCGCGGCCCGATCAACCGCTTCGAATGGGTCCAACGCAACGCCACCCAAGCGCTGCACGACACACGCATCCTCAAGCTCGAGCACCTCTGGCGCGAGCGAGAAGGCACCACCTGGCGCCCCTACGACGGGCCCGTGCCCGATGACGTGGTCGAGCAGTGGGAGACCGAAGCCTGGCAGCCCCCAGAGCCGTTCAAGAAGTTCCGCCACCTGGAAGGCGGCATGCGCTACGACCCGGGCTGGGCGGTGGTGTCCTCACTCGAAGACTTCGACGAGGAAACCGGACAGGCCACCAAGGCACCCCTCTTCACTCGCGACGTGCTTACCGCTGACGTCGAGCGCACCACCGCCGACACCCCCGAAGAAGCACTGGCGATGAGTCTGGATCGCACCAGGCGGGTCGACATCACGCTCATCTCGCAGCTGCTCGGCGTGGAAGACGACGACACCCGCGCGCTGCTCGACGGCCTGGTCTATCCCAGCCTCCATGATCCCGACGAGCTGGTGCCCGCCGCCACAGCACTGTCCGGCAACGTGCGCTCCAAGCTCGCCGCGGCGATCGAAGCCGCCGACGCCAACCCGTTGTACACGCCCTACGTTGAGGCGCTGCGCCAGGTGCAGCCCCAACAGCGCGAGGCCGATGACATCAAGGTGCGCCCCGGCGCTCCGTGGATTCCGCCGGCCGTGATCGCCGCCTTTGCCGAGAAGACCTTCGGCGCCACCGCCGTCACGGCCGAACATATCGGCGGTCGTTGGACGGTCGAGGTGGCTGGCTACAAACGCCACGGCAGGCTGATGACCGATGAATGGGGCTTGACCAAGCGCCATTTCGACGCCGTGAGCCTTCTCGAAGCGGTCTGCAACTCCAAAGCTGTGGTCATCACCACCGAGGAGGGTGACGTTGACGCGCAAGCGACCTTCGCGGCCCAGGCCAAGTGCGCCAAGATCACTGAAGAGTTCACCCGCTGGCTGTGGGCGGACGACGAACGCCGCGACAACCTGGTCGCCGAGTACAACCGGCGATTCAACTCGCTGCGAGCCCCGGTCTACGACGGCAGTCATCTACCATTGCCCGGACTGTCCGATCACTTCATCCCGCACAGCTACCAACTCAACGCAGTCGCACGCATCATCAACGAACCAACCGTGCTTCTCGACCATGTCGTCGGGGCCGGCAAGACCGGCAGCCTCGTGGCTGGAGCCGCCCAGCTGCGTCGCCTCGGCCTGGTACGCCAGCCGTGGATTGTGGTGCCAAACCACATCATTGAGCAGGTTGGGCGCGAAGCCAAGCAGTGGTTCCCGGCCGCCAATGTTCTGCTGGGGTCCTCGGCCACCACCGCTGAGGGACGGCGGAGGTTCGTCGCTCAAACCGCCGCGAGCGAGTGGGACATGGTGATCGTGCCGCAGTCGGCCTTCACCGCGATCAACGTCTCCAACGACGTACGCACCGCCTACGCCGAGCGTCAACTCGATGAACTGCGGACTCAGCTGGAGAACGCCACTGTCGAGCGCAGCCAGAAGGCCATCATGCGGGCCATCAAGACTGCACAGGCCCGGCTGGAGAAACTCATGGCTGCCGAAACCAAAGACGTCGGTTTGCGATTCGAGGAATCGGGATGCGATTACCTGTTGATCGACGAGGCACACATGTATAAGAACAAGCATCGTGTGTGCAACATCGAAGAGCTGTCGTGCGCCACCGCCGCCCAGCGAGCCGAAGACCTCAGCCTCAAGCTCGATGTCCTGCGCGAGCGACGCCACGACGAAGCCAGAGCCCGCGGCATCCCTGAACATGCCATCGTCGAACGTGTGGCCACCTTCGCCACCGGTACACCGATCGCCAATTCCCTTGGGGAACTGTGGGTTATGCAAACCTATTTACGGCCCGATCTTCTCCAGGCCGCCGGAGTCGCCGACCTCGGAGACTGGGGAGCGGCGTTCACCGCCACCCACACCACCATCGAAGTCAACGCCACCGGCACCAAGCTGCGGCCCGTCACCCGCGTCGCCAAATACACCAACCTTCCTGAACTGCTGGCACTGTCGAGCGCCTACACCGATGTCGTCACCCGCGACCAAGTACCCGTGACACTTCCCAAGCTACGCACGGGGGCACGCCAAATCATCAGTCTGCAGCCCGACGTCGAAGTCGTCGACTTCATCGCCGACCTTGGTTGGCGCGCAGACCATCTCGACCCGCGCAAACCGCAGCACGACAACATCCTCAAGATCAGCAACGACGGGCGCAACGCCTCACTGGATCCCAGAATGGCCCACCTCGGGGCACCCACACACAGTCGCGCCGCAGCCGTCGCCGAACAAGCCATCGCGGTCTACCACCGCCACGTACATCGCCTCTACCGAGACCCCGACACCGGCGTGGAAACGCCGACCCGCGGCGCACTGCAACTCATGTTCTGCGACCGCGGCACCCCCTCGAAAGATCCGCGCCAGTTCACCATCTACCAGGCGATCAAAGACGAACTCGTCACCCGAGGAATGCCACCCGAGCTGATTCGCTTCATCCACGAGGCACGAAACCCGGCACAGTTGAAATCCCTCTTCGCGCAATGTAATCGAGGCGAAGTGTCGGTGCTCATTGGCAGCACCGAGAAGATGGGCACCGGCACCAACGTTCAAGCCCGGCTGGCCGCCCTACACCACGTGGATGTGCCCTGGCGGCCGGCCGACCTCGAGCAACGCGAAGGCCGCATTCTGCGGCAAGGCAACCAGAACCACGAAGTCGACATATTCAACTACGTCACCGAGTCCAGCTACGACACGGTGATGTGGCAGCGAGTCCAGGCCAAAGCGCTATTCATCGAGCAGATGCGCCGCAGCGAGGTGCTCGACTCCGAGATCGAGGACCTTGGCGGGGGAGACATCGGCGCCGCCGCGGCGGAAACCAAGGCCATCGCCACCGGAGATCCCCGCTACCTGCGCCAGGTGGAACTCGACGACGCCGTTCGCCGCCTCACCGCATTAGAGCGGGCACACCAACAGTCGATGCGCAACCGCGACTGGGAAGTGCGCGTCCTGGAACGGGCCATCCCGGCCAAACAAGCCGACATCGAGCAGCTCACCCCCATCGCCGCCGCGGCACAGGACCGCCCCGACATGCCCCACCGCGTGAGCGTGGGCGATGAGACGTTCACCGACCGGCCCGCCGCGGCCGCGGCACTAACCGCGGCGTGTCGACGCGCCTACATGGCCGGCAAGGATCGGGGAGCCTCCCGATATGAGCCGATCGGAGCCGCCATCAACGACGTCGAGGTCCTAGCCGCGCGCGACCTCACGCACGACATGCTGCTGCTGCGGCTGGCCGTGCCCTCGCGCACCACCAAGATTGATGCCATTGAGCTGCTGGCCGCTGGATCTCAGCTGGGCATCGACGTCTCCGGCCCCAAACAGCTCGGGCTGCTTCGCCGCGTCGAGAACCTCTACACCGGCCTACCCGAGCACCACGCCCGCCTCGAACGCGAACAGGACCGCCAGCGAGCCGAACTCGACGACCTGCTTTCCAACCCACCAGTTCCCTTCGAGCAGCGCAGCGAGCTAGAAGCCAAACAAGCTGAACTCTCCGCACTCACCCTTGAACTGCGGATGGCCGCTGAAAGCCCCGAGGCCAAAGCTAAAGCAGAGGCAGCCGCCCAGCGGATGACGGTGCGCGGCCGCCAACCAGGATGGAGCCTGACCCTCAACCCCACCCCAGCGCTCGTCGAGGAACTCGGCTACCCCAACGCCGACGCACTGCGCCGCGCCATCCGAGTCCGGGAACGGGTCGCGCTCGAACAGCACCAGCGCGAAGGCCTGGTCCGCGAAGACGAACGCACCCGCGACAACGACGGACCAGCCTTAGACCACTAAGCACCCTATA